>JANYGE010000081.1 GCA_025362535.1 Hyphomicrobiales bacterium | reverse complement strand
TGGCCGCGATGTAACCAGAGCTTCCCCCGAAGAACGCAACATTGCCCAAGTGTTCCAGTTTCCGGTGATCTACGACACTATGACGGTTTACGATAACCTGGCCTTCCCTTTGCGCAATCGCGGTGTGCCTGAATCTGAAATTGATCCGCGCGTCAAAGAAATTGCCGAGATGCTTGACCTCACGGCCACACTGCGCAATCGCGCATCGGGCCTCACGGCTGATGGCAAACAGAAAATCTCGCTGGGCCGTGGCCTTGTGCGTTCAGATGTAAGTGCCATCATGTTTGATGAACCGCTCACTGTGATTGATCCGCATTTGAAATGGCAATTGCGTTCAAAACTAAAAGAGCTGCACCAGCGCACCAAACGCACTATGATCTATGTAACCCATGATCAAACTGAAGCGCTGACCTTTGCTGATCAAGTGGTGCTGATGAACAATGGTGAAATTGTGCAGCAAGGTACCCCCGTGGAGCTTTTTGAAAAGCCGCACCACACTTTTGTCGGCCATTTCATTGGGTCCCCCGGCATGAATATTTTGCCCTGCGAAGTAAAAGGCGGCAAAGCTTTCTTTGCGGGCCAAGCAGTTGATACTGAAAATGCAAAGCAGGTTGCTCCGTCTCACACAAAATTGGAAATCGGCGTACGTCCTGAATTTGTAAGCTTTGCTAAAAGCGGCATCGCAGCCGAAGTGGTGAAAGTGTCAGACGCTGGTCGCTTCCGCATTGTTGAAACCCGCGCCGCAAATAGCAGCATTAAATTACTGGTGCCGGAAGATGAACAGGTTCCAACCGGAAAAGTGAAACTGGCCTTTGATAAAAGTCACACACAAATTTATGCAAATGATTGGCTAGTGGGGCAAGCACGATGAGCAGCAAAACTGTAAATCAAAAAGCGTGGTTCCTTGTGCTGCCAGTATTCTTGATGGTGGCATTCAACGCGCTCATTCCACTGATGACCGTAGTGAATTATTCGGTGCAAGAAACCTTCGGCGATAACGTGTTCACCTGGGCTGGCGTGCATTGGTTCCAAGAGGTGATGCACTCCGAACGGTTTCACTCGGCTTTGCTGCGTAACATTCTATTCTCGGCCATCGTTCTCACCATCGAAATTCCATTGGGCCTCGCCATTGCCTTAACAATGCCGCGCAAAGGCCCATGGGTTTCGGTGTGTCTCGTGCTCATGTCGCTGCCGCTGCTCATTCCGTGGAATGTGGTGGGCTCGATGTGGAACATTATGGCGCTGCCTGATATTGGTCTGCTCGGTAAAGCTATCAATTCACTGGGCATCAATTATAATTATACGAGGCAACCCGTCGCTGCTTGGTTCACCATTGTGCTCATGGATATCTGGCATTGGACATCGCTCGTGGTATTGCTGTGCTATGCTGGCCTCGTATCCATCCCTGATGCTTATTATCAAGCAGCAAAAGTGGATGGCGCAAAGCGCTTAGCCATATTCCGCTACATCCAATTGCCAAAACTCAAACATGTTCTCACGATTGCTGTGCTGCTGCGCTTCATGGATTCATTTATGATCTACACTGAGGCTCAGGTGATGACAGGTGGCGGCCCCGGCAACTCCACAACATTCTTATCAATCGATTTAGTTAAAACCGCCATTGGCCAATTTGATTTAGGCCCTGCGGCAGCCATGTCTCTCATCTATTTCTTGATCATTCTCTTTGTGTCGTGGCTTTTCTACACATTGATGATGAAGAACGAGGAGAATTAAAATGATCACGCGTAGCAAATCGCGCAGCCGCTTTGTGCCACTGTTTTACATCATCTTCCTGATGCTCCCAATTTATTGGCTGCTCAATATGAGCTTCAAAACCACCAACGAAATTCTAGGTGGCTTCTCGCTCTATCCGCATCAATTCACATTGGACAGTTACAGAAAAATCCTCACTGATCCCACATGGTATATGGGCTATGTCAACTCGCTAACTTACGTGTTGATCAATACTGTGCTTTCAGTGTCGGTGGCCTTGCCCGCCGCTTATGCCTTTTCGCGTTATCGTTTCCTCGGCGATAAGCATTTGTTCTTCTGGCTGCTCTCGAACCGCATGGCTCCGCCTGCTGTGTTCGTGCTACCGTTCTTCCAGCTTTATTCCGCTGTAGGATTGTTCGACACACCTTGGGCCGTGGCTTTCTCACACACATTGTTCAACGTGCCGTTGGCCGTATGGATTCTCGAAGGCTTCATGGGCGGTGTTCCCAAAGCGCTGGACGAAACCGCCTTTGTCGATGGTTATTCATTCCCGCATTTCTTCTTCCGCATTTTCATTCCCACCATTGCTGCCGGCATTGGTGTGGCTTGCTTCTTCTGCTTCATGTTCTCATGGGTGGAGTTGCTGCTGGCAAAAAACCTAACATCGGTGGCCGCAAAACCCATCGCCGCCGTGATGACCAAAACTGCCAGCGCATCTGGTTATGAATTGGGGTTGCTCGCCGCCGCTGGTTCACTCACATTGATTCCTGGTGCCATCGTCATTTATTTCGTGCGCAACTATATTGCCAAGGGCTTTGCCCTCGGCCGCGTTTAAGGAGGCTAACATGCAAGGCGGCACATTCGATCTCTCATGGATGGCGTGGACTTGGCCAACGGCTGTTTTCTTCATCGCTATATTTGCGTCCATCGCCGCTATGGGCTTCTGGGAATATAAAGTGCCGGGCGGCGGCCCCAGACACGGCATTTTCCGTTTGGACACCACCAGAGGGGATAGGCTCTTTATCAGCATCCTCGGCAGCTGTTTCATCATGCTCTTATGGGTGGGCTGGGCCAGCACTATGATTTGGGGCGGACTGGCAATTTGCTTATTATGGGCAATTTTTGTATTCAGATGGGGTTAAATCTGTAACACATTGACATTTGATCGCACAAAAGTATACTGAACCTATGAGCGTGGCTGTGTTCTCCCCGGTTTCTAGACCGAAGCCCGCTCATTCTTCTTGTGTATTCTTTGGCTTAACCCGTTTGATTGCGACTTATGAGCAGCACCCCAAAAAAGAATCGTGAAGGCCAAAACCTTCGCCCATTTTATCAAAACCACACCCCCGCTGAAATGAAGGAAGCTCTGCGCCGCATGCATTTGGTGCGGAAATTCGAAGAAACCGCCGAGGATTCCTATGTGCGCGGGCTAACCCATGGCACCATGCATCTCTCCATCGGACAAGAAGCCTCCGCCGTGGGCACCACCATGAGCCTGCGCAAAACCGATTACATCACCTCAACCCACCGTGGCCATGGCCATTGCATCGGCAAGGGCGCTGAGGTGAAATATATGTTCGCCGAATTCTTCGGCAAAGAAGAGGGCTATTGCCGGGGTCGTGGCGGTTCCATGCATATTGCCGATCCGGAAAGCGGAAACCTTGGCGCAAATGGCATTGTCGGTGGCGGCTTGCCCATCGCTGTGGGCGCTGCCATGGCGATCAAACAACAAAAGCGCGATGACGTTGCCGTATGTTTCTTTGGCGATGGCGCATCCAATGAGGGTGCATTCCATGAGTCGCTCAATATGGCGGCAATCTGGAAACTGCCAGTCATCTTCGTTTGCGAAAACAATGGTTATGGCATGTCGGTTTCAACCCAGCGCTCCATGTCAGTTGCCAATGTTGCAGACCGGGCCCCTGCCTATAATATGCCAGGCGTAATTGTGGATGGCAATAATATGGCCGATGTTGTCGAAGCGATGATGCTGGCCACCGCGCGGGCTCGTGGCGGTGAAGGCCCAACACTCATTGAATGCAAAACCTATCGCACCCGTGGCCATTCGCGCAGTGATCGCAATAAATATCGCAGCAAAGAAGAAATTGAAGAATGGAAATTGCGTGATCCGATTCCGCAATTTGTAAATGAACTTATTGCCCATGGCATTATTGATGCCACCGAAGCCGATGCGATTGAAAAATCTGTCGATGCGGAAATCAAACTGGGTTTTGATTTTGCCGTCGCCGGCACTAACCCAACCCCAGACACGCTCACCCGCGATGTTTATGCCCGGGAGCTTGTCTAATGCGTGAACTTAGTTTTGCCCAAGCGTTAAACGAAGCGCTGGCCCAAGCCATGGAGTCTGATCCGCGTGTGTTCATCATGGGCGAAGACATTGGCGTTTATGGCGGTGCCTTTGGCGTGACTGGTGATCTTGTACATCGCTTCGGTGAAGACCGGGTGATTGATACTCCGATTGCCGAACTTGGTGGGGCAGGGGCTGCCGTGGGTGCGGCACTCGCAGGTTCGCGCCCCATTCTCGAATTTCAATTTTCGGATTTTGCCGGA
>JANYGE010000065.1 GCA_025362535.1 Hyphomicrobiales bacterium | reverse complement strand
GGTTTTATATGAAGCTCTCTTGCGCATGAATGATGAGCAAAGTGGCGAACTTATTGCCGCCCAGCATCTTATGCCTGTTTCTGAGCGTTTAGGTCTGATCAGATTAATTGATCGCACTGTCACTCAGATGATCGTCAATACTCTGCATCAATATCCCGATGCCAAATTGGCTATGAATGTATCCGCCACTACCGCAACTGATCCACGCTGGTACACCCAAATCCTTGAAATCATCACGGCAAATTCTGCCGTTGCGAACCGTCTTGTGGTTGAAATCACCGAGACCGTTGCTCTGAGCGATATTGCGGCCACGCGTCATTTTGTTAAATGCCTGCAAGACGTGGGCTGCAGCGTGGCCATTGATGATTTTGGCGCTGGCTATACGTCGTTTAAATATCTGCGCGATTTGCAAGTCGATATTATTAAACTCGACGGCAGCTATTGTTCTGATCTTAAAAACAATCCCGAAAACGCCCATATTATCCGCAGCCTGATCGACCTCGGGAAGAAATTCAATCTCAAGATTGTGGCTGAATGGATTGAGACAGCAGAGGATGCAGAGCTTTTGCGTTCTTGGGGCATTGATTACCTGCAAGGACATTTGCTTGGCCACGCCTCAATTGAGCCACCATGGACCAGACAGGCTGGAGCAACCTTCTCAATGGAGCCTGCAGTTGCAGAGGTTGAACCTGTATTGCCTCAGGCAGAGCCAGAAGCATCGCAACTCGAAGTGATTGTGCCTCAAGTGAACGAGACAGAGAGTCCAGCATCTGAACCAGAACATATCAATAGTTTTGTTGAACTCGATTTTTCAGGCATTGATGAGAGTATTTCAGCGCTGAAACTAACTTTGAACAGCCTGCGACTTAACACCGAAGACGACGCAGCACGGCGCAGCGTCGCCTGAGCTTACTTTGTAATCGTCTCAAGCTTCTGCTGCATGGCCGCCAATTGATCCTTCAGCACTTGCAGATCGTCCTTGCTGGCCGCAGCGCTTGGTGCAGCTGCAGCCTTGGGCGCTTCAGGTGTGGCACCCGGCATAGTGCCAGCCATCATGGCCGCAAATGGATTAAACATTTTAATCGCATCATTAAACAAAGTCATATTGCGTTTAGCATGATCTTCCATGCCTTTAAAGGCATCGCCAACGCCGGTTGCATCAAGCATTTGCTTGCGTAACTTTTCTTGATCCTTCATCAGACTATCAAGTGAAAATTCAAGATAGCCCGGCACCAAGCCTTGCATGCTATCGCCATAGACACTGATGAGTTGCCGTAAAAAATTAACTGGCAACAAAGTTTGAGCGCCCTTGTTTTCTTCTTCAAAAATAATCTGTGTCAAAACTGAGCGTGTAATATCTTCGCCTGATTTTGCATCATAAACCAAAAAATCAGCACCCGCTTTTACCATCTGGGCCAGATCATCCAGCGTTACATAGGTGCTGGTGGCTGTATTATAGAGGCGGCGATTGGCATATTTCTTAATGACGGTAGCAGTCTTGCCCTGACTCTTATCTTCGTTCACCATCAATCTCTCCCACATACTTTTATCGTCTTAAAAATCTGCGCCTTGCACCGCACAATTGCAAGCGCAAAAATTGCTCGCAACCGCACCATTATCACTGCTATGCTTCGCCCAATGCAACTGGTTTGGAGACCGTCATGTCTAAAGATATCGTCATCGTTTCAGCAGCAAGAACCCCTGTGGGTTCATTCAATGGCGCTCTTGCTAGCCTCACGGCGGCCCAGCTTGGCACAGTCGCATTGAAAGCAGCCATGGAACGCGCCGGGATTGACCCAGCGCAAATTGACGAAGTGATTTTGGGCCAAGTGCTGACCGCAGCTCAAGGCCAAAACCCAGCCCGTCAAGCTGCTATCCACGCAGGCATTCCAATTACCTCTCCCGCTTGGGGCATGAACCAACTCTGTGGCTCTGGCCTGCGCGCTGTCGCCTTGGGGCTCCAGCAAATTGCGTCAGGCGATGCCACTATTGTGGCGGCTGGTGGTATGGAATCGATGAGCAAGGCCCCCCATGCCCAGCATTTGCGCGATGGCGTGAAGATGGGTGACTATCAAATGATCGATACCATGATCCGTGACGGATTATGGGATGCTTTCAATGGCTATCATATGGGCACAACAGCTGAAAATGTTGCAGCACAATGGCAAATCACCCGTGAGCAACAAGACCAATTCGCTGTGGCCTCACAGAACAAAGCAGAAGCTGCGCAAGCGGCTGGAAAATTCAAAGACGAAATCTGCTCTGTCACTATAGCGGGCCGCAAAGGCGATGTGATTGTGAGTGAAGATGAATATATCAAGAAGGGTGTAACTCTTGATGGCTTGGCCAAGTTGCGCCCAGCTTTTCAAAAAGACGGTACCGTAACCGCCGCCAATGCCTCAGGCATCAATGATGGGGCAGCCGTTGTAATTTTGATGACAGCAGCCGAAGCGCAAAAGCGTGGACTTGAACCTTTGGCGCGCATCGCCTCTTGGGCCAGCGTAGGTGTTGACCCCGCCATCATGGGCACCGGGCCTATCCCCGCATCACGTGCGGCTTTAAAGAAGGCCGGATGGAATGCTGCTGATCTTGATGTGATTGAAGCCAACGAAGCCTTCGCCGCGCAAGCCTGTGCTGTAAATAAAGACATGGGTTGGGACACTGCCAAAGTGAACGTCAATGGTGGTGCCATTGCCATCGGTCATCCGATCGGGGCCTCAGGTGCGCGCGTGCTCAACACATTGCTCTATGAAATGAAGCGCAGCAACGCCAAGAAGGGTCTGGCAACCTTGTGCATCGGCGGTGGCATGGGCGTGGCCATGTGTTTGGAAAGATAGCCCAAGCATTGCAGCCCATAAACTGCCAAACAGCATAACTAACAATTCATTGGCAGTGGTTTGATTTTTCACTATGGTTGCCAAAAAACTGGGAGAAGCAAAATGACACGCATCGCAGTGGTAACTGGTGGCACCAGAGGTATTGGTGCGGCTATTTCAAAAGCTCTCAAAGCCAAGGGCTGCACTGTGGCAGCCATCTATGCGGGCAATGATGAGGCCGCCAAGGCTTTCAAAGCGGAAACCGGCATTGCAGTTTATAAATGCGATGTGTCATCCTATGACACCTGTGCTGCAACTCTGAAAACCATTGAGGCCGAGATTGGGCCTGTTGAAATTCTGGTCAACAATGCAGGCATCACCCGCGATGCGATGTTCCACAAAATGACCCCGCAACAATGGCAAGAGGTGATGAGCACCAATTTGAACTCTTTGTTCAATATGACCCAACCGATCTGGAGCGGTATGCGCGACCGTGGCTTTGGTCGCATTGTTTGCATTTCATCGATCAACGGCCAGAAAGGCCAAATGGGCCAAGCCAATTATGCGGCAGCCAAGGCCGGTGAAATCGGCTTTGTAAAATCACTGGCTCAGGAAGGGGCGGCCAAAGGCATTACTGTGAACGCCATTTGCCCCGGCTATATTGCCACCGAAATGGTGATGGCCGTGCCGCAAGAGGTGCGTGAGAAACGCATTCTGCCGCTGATCCCGATGGGCCGCTTGGGCGAGCCCGAAGAAATCGCCCGCTGTGTGACCTTCCTTGCCGCTGATGATGCAAGCTTCATCACGGGGGCAACCCTCAGCGCCAATGGCGGACAATATATGGTCTAAGCCATGATCTTGCCGTTGCGGCTCAAGGCCGAGAATATTGCCTGTGAACGCGGCGGTCGGTTGGTGTTTTCCAATCTTAGTTTCACATTGAGTTCAGGCGAGATGCTTGAACTTCGCGGAGCCAATGGCTCTGGCAAATCATCATTGTTGCGTTTGCTAGCCGGACTGAACGCTCCAACAACGGGTTCGATCAGTCTTGAAAATGGTGAGCCTGGTGCGAGCCTCGCCGAACAAGCTCATTATATTGGTCATGTTGATGCCAATAAGTCTGCCTTGACGGTGGCGGAAAATTTAGATTTCTGGACCACTTTTTTGGGCGGTACAAAAGCTCCACTTTCTTCCTTCAATCTTGAAACACTCGCCGATGATCAAGCCCTGCTTCTCTCGGCAGGGCAAAAACGAAGACTTGCCCTCGCACGCCTTCGCTGCGCAGAGAGGCCGGTTTGGCTGCTTGATGAACCCGATGTGGGCCTTGATTCTGCATCCCGCCTCATGCTGCAAAATCAGATCACTCATCATCTGGAAAAAGGCGGCATGGTGTTGGCCGCGACCCACACCGATCTCGGTTTTAAAACCGCACGCACACTTCAGCTTGGCGCGGTGCTGTGATGCGCCAGGCCATGCTTGCTTTGATCAAACGGGATGCACGTCTTGCACGCAAACAGGGTGGCGGCTTTGGCGCAGCGCTGGGGTTTATTCTGGCCGTGATGGTGCTGGTACCCCTCGCTCTTGGCCCTGATCAAGCTTTGCTACAACGGATTGCCCCCGGCATGATGTGGCTTGCGCTCTTGCTCGCCGTTCTGCTCACCGCTGACCGCATGTTTCAGCAAGATTTTGAAGATGGCTCGCTTGATGTGATGGCCATGAGCAGAATGCCTTTCGAAATTGTAACCTTCACAAAGGCTTTGGCCCATTGGCTCACTGTAAGCTTGCCTCTGGCGCTTATAACACCCCCTTTGGGTCTGCTTCTCAATATTGATACAAGCCAATTGCCCATCCTCTGGGCCACGATGATTCTGGGGTCATTGGCGCTTTCCATGCTGGCCAGCATTGGAGGCGCTGTTACCGCTGGGTTGCGCCGAGGTGGGCTGCTTGTATCGCTGCTGGTTTTGCCTCTCTATGTTCCGGTGCTTATTTTTGGCGTGGCTGCTGCGACAGCGAGCCTTGGGCCTAGCAGTTCAACCCCCGCCTTAATCGTGCTAAGTGCTATAACCCTGATGAGCGTGGTTGTGGCCCCTTGGGCCAGTGCCACCGCTCTCAAAGCCTATTTGCGCTAAGGACAGCTAATGCAAAGATTTGCCAATCCAACATTATTTCTGAAACTGGCAAATGCCGCCTTGCCATGGCTGATTGCTGCCACTGTCTTACTGTTTGCAGCGGGCCTTTACACAGGCCTTGTCACCAGCCCACCAGATGCGCGCCAAGGTGAAACTGTTCGCATTATGTATATTCATGTGCCAGCGGCATCTTGGGCGCTTTTCATTTATGTGGGCATGGCATTCTTCAGCGCTATCGCCATTATTTTTCGCCACCCTTTAGCTGATGCAGCCGCAAAATCCGCAGCACCCATTGGAGCCGTCTATTGTTTTCTTGCGCTCGCCACAGGCTCGCTCTGGGGCAAGCCCATGTGGGGCACTTGGTGGGTGTGGGATGCACGGCTCACGTCGATGTTTGTGCTAATGCTGCTTTATTTAGGTTATATCGCTGTGTGGAATAGCATCGATGACCCCCACCGGGCAGCAGCGATTGCGCGTGTTGTGGCCATTGTTGGCGTGATTAACGTGCCTATTGTAAAATTCTCGGTGAATTGGTGGAACACGCTGCATCAACCTGCCAGCATTCTGAAAATGGGCGGACCATCAATTGATCGTTCTATGCTGTTGCCTCTATTTCTCATGGCGCTGGCCTATGCGGCCCTATTTTTCACGTTGCTTTTATTATCCCTGCGCAGTGAAATTGCGGCCCGCAAATTGCGCCAAGCCCGACTCACAGAAATTGGAAAGCACTAATGGATTTTTCCGCCGCCCATATTGATGTGGTGATCATCAGCTACATCTTAACTGGCCTGTGCCTCATGGGTCTCGCATTCTATTTGGTTCTGCGTGACAAGAAGCTCGCAAAAAAACTGAAAGACTTAGGCCGCGATTAAACCTTCCGGCGCAGTTTCACTTTTCCAGTTTCAGTCTCCGGTGCCTTATCATCAACCTTGTCCATCTCAGCGGCTAACACCGTGAGACATTCCATCACTGTGCGCCGATCAACTGCGGAAAATGCTGCAAGCATGGTCTTGTCAATATCTTCAGCGCCTGTCTGGGCGGACTTCAACATTTTCTTGCCCACTGGAGTTAAGCGAATGGCATTGGTGCGCGCATCTTCCTTGGTGCGGCGGCGCTGCAAATAGCCTTGCGCCATCAACCGCGAAACCAGATCGGCAAGTGTGGAGCGATCAATACCTGTCACCTTCACCAACTCAGTTTGGCTTTTACCCTCATTACTATCAACCGCTGAAAGCACCGTGAATTGCCGATGGGTTAATCCGGTGCTTCCCACTTCGTTCATATATAGATGAACAGAATATTGCACGGCGCGTTTCAATAAATGCGAGAATGAACGCGCGAATTGTTTAGTTTCTTTTTGAGCCGACATCTCGTTCCCTGTTCCCCGCTCGCAATGCCCCCTGAACATTACCAGCATCTTCCAAAAGTTAATCTGGAAGATTAGTCTTCCTTTCAAAAGCTGGAGAGTCCTAGCGAGTCATTGCAAACGCGGCAATCAAAAACACAAAAAACTTTTCAGCTTCCTAAGCTAGATACAAAATCTAACGCAACGCAAGACTTGACAAATGAAATTGCCAATCAACCGTGTACGGATAATCAGTCTGCGGAGGAAGTTTTTTCCGGCGTTTCGTCTTTCATATGCTTGGCCATGAAGGGCGCATTCGCAAGTGCAAACAAGAATGTAAGCCCCATTAAGCCAAAAGCTTTAAAGCTCACCCACGTATCGGTGGAATAGGTCCGCCAGACATATTCATTGAGAGCCGCCATAGCGAGAAAAAATCCACCCCACCTTAAAGTGAGAGATTTCCAAACCGCATCAGGCAGCTCCATAGCTTGGCCCATAATATCTTTGATGAACAAACGTTTGAAATAAAGCCCACCAAACAGTGCCCCAGCAAATAAAAGATTTGCCAACGTCACCTTAATTTTAATAAAAAAATCATTGTGCAAATAAAGCGTGAGCCCACCAAATATGCCGACAAAAATTGCGCTGGCCAACAAAAATTTAGCAATCTTTCCGGTAAGCATATAGGTGGCAACCAATGAAATTGCAGTGGCGACCATAAACACCGCAGTGCCATAAAAAATTCCGAATTTCCAATTGGTCAGAAAGAATACGACCAAAGGCCCCAGTTCCAAAATCTGTTTGCGCATCTGGCTCATCAATCTTCAAATCCTGCTATGGCGCGCGCGAAAGCCTGCGCATCAAAAGGCTGCAAATCATCAATGCTCTCGCCCACTCCAATAGCATGGATCGGCAATTTAAACTTTTCAGCAATAGCAACGAGAATTCCACCCCGCGCTGTGCCATCTAATTTTGTCATAATAAGGCCCGTGACGCCGGCCACCTTGGTGAACACATCCGCCT
The DNA here is from genome assembly GCA_025362535.1 of Hyphomicrobiales bacterium. GTDB lineage: Bacteria > Pseudomonadota > Alphaproteobacteria > Rhizobiales > Aestuariivirgaceae > Aestuariivirga. The sequence continues at coordinate 1,194 of JANYGE010000065.1, read as the reverse complement.
GGGCCAAAGCATTTTGCCCAGTTGTAGCATCGAGCACCAGAAGTACTGCGTGCGGTGCAGCAGCATCCATTTTTTTAATAACCCGCACCACCTTGTCGAGTTCATCCATCAGATAGGCTTTGTTTTGTAAACGGCCCGCCGTATCAATGAACAGAATATCCGTGCCATCTTCACGCGCTTGTTTCAACGCATCAAAAGCCAGCCCGGCTGAATCAGCGCCGATTGCTGCACTCTTGGTGGTGGCGCCAATGCGTTTACCCCACACTGTTAATTGCTCAACCGCAGCCGCACGGAATGTATCACACGCCGCAAACATCACCTTAAAGCCTTCGGAGGCCGCAATAGAGCCAAGCTTACCGATGGTGGTGGTTTTGCCCGAACCATTCACACCCACTACCAAAATCACAAACGGCTTTTCCGAAGCGAAATTAAACGGCACTTCGACAGGCTTTAAAACCTTAGCCACTTCATCCGCCAGAATTTGCTTCACTTCTTCTGGATCTATTTCTTTGTCGTAGCGTCCATGCGAGACAGCAGCGATGATGCGTTCTGAAACCGTGATGCCAAGATCAGCTTGAATCAAGGTATCTTCCAGTTCCTGCAGCGTTTCCTTGTCCAGCTTGCGCTTGGTGAAGATCGCCGTGATCGAACCCGTAATGGTCTTTGAAGATTTGGAAAGCCCCTGCGTGAGCCGAGATAGCCAGCCACTGCGCTGCGGCGCTGGTTCTGGAACGACAGGTGGTAGAAGAGGAGGCGGCGGTGGTGGCGCGCTATAAGTTTCCTCTACAACCACAATTGGCGGAGGCGGTGGCACTGGAATCGGTTTTTTGATCTCAGGCTTCTTGATTTCAACTTTGGGCTTTGCAACAGGCGCTGGCGCTGCCTTTTTTACCGGCACGGCCTTCTTAGGTTCGGGCTTTTTTACCGCCTGCTTTTTAGGCGGCGGCTCAACAATTTTGGCCTTGGCTTTGGGAGCCGCCTTTACGGGAGCTTTAGGCGCGGGCTTGGCCTGCTCAACCTTCGGAATTTTCTTTGGTTCAGGTTTCTTGCCCTTAGGCTTCGGCGATATAACTTCAACAACAGGTTCAGGCTGAGTTGTGGGCTCTGGTGCAGGTAAGGCAACTTGAGCTCAAACAAAGCAAAAACAGAATGGTAAAAATAGAAGCAGTCAAAGCGCGTCCTTCATGAGAAAAT
>JANYGE010000057.1 GCA_025362535.1 Hyphomicrobiales bacterium | reverse complement strand
CCAAATTATTTTGTGCGGCAGCATCATTTTGATCAGCCGATTTTTGATACCACATGGCAGCTTGTGTTTCGTCTTTGGCAATGCCATCGCCATTTTGTAACATTTGACCAAGCAGATTTTGGGCCCCGGCATGACCCAATTTCGCAGCGGATTGCAAAAGCTTCACAGCGGTTGGTTTGTCGGCCTGGAGTCCGCGAGCACCTTTATTCACTAATTTAGCTAAACGAAACTGCGCTTCAACATTGCCGACCAGTGCCGCTTCACGATACCACTTGGCAGCCTTGGCCGGATCGACTTTGGCTTCATTGCCGGTTTCATAAGCCTCAGCCACGGCCATTTTCGCATCAGGGTCACCCGCTTTGGCCAATTGCATTTTCTTTGCAAATGGCAACGCATTGAGCGCTTGGTCAAGAGCCAATACAGGCTCAGAACCAGCCGTCAGTAGACATAGCAACAACGCGACGCAAGAAAACTTGCTCATAAATTTAAACACCATCTAGCTGTAATTCTTGCCCCTGTGGAGCAACTTTACAGGTTGCAAAAAATCTGTGCAACAGTTTCATTAATCAACACGGCTGAAATCGAGGTTTTTGCAAAAGGGCCCCCAACAGCCTTTCACTTGCAACGAATTTCCGTTTAGTTTCGCATAGGCAGAATAAGTATGCCCGTCATCGGCATTGTAGATTTTCCCCTTCCAGCTATTCGGACCAGTGGGTGACATGCCGTCAATAAGCTGAATTCCAATGACCGGGCGCTGACGAAGTGACTTGTTGGGATTGTTTTCGTCAAGTTTTGGAGTGCCGTCAGAATGGAATGGTTTGGCGAGGCCTGCAACCTTTGCACAGATATTGTCGCCCTTACAATATTCCACCTTAACCGTAAGCTTGCCATTGCCAAGCCGCCAAAGGCCATCAGCTGATGTGTCTGCCGCTGTAGCTTGTTGCAACCCAAAGCAGAGGCCACCAATAAAAATAAAAGCTCTAAGTTTAACCACGGTATATTCCTCAATATGCTTTGCTGAAATTCGTTATTGCTATATCATCCTTTTCCAAGCTTTTGGAGCAGAACTATGACAAATATTACAAGTATTAAATCCGCACGCACCAGTTCTGACGCAGACGAATGGCAAATGCGTGTTGATCTTGCGGCAGCATTTAGGCTTGCAGCACATTATGAGTGGAACGAAGGTGTAGCCAATCATTTCAGCTTAGCTGTCTCAAATGACGGTAAAAAATTTTTGATGAACCCCCGTTGGCGGCATTTTTCAAAAATTCGCGCCTCCGAGCTTCTGCTCCTGAACAGCGATGATGATAGCACGATGAAGGGGCCTAATGCTCCAGACCTTACGGCTTGGAGCCTGCATGGGCGCTTGCATGCCGCCCTGCCCCAAGCCCGCTGCATCATCCATCTTCATCCAGCTTATGCCACGGTTATTGCCTCCTTGGCTGATCCGGAAATCAAACCCATCGATCAAAACACCGCCCGTTTTTTCAACCGAGTGGCCGTTGATATGGGTTATGGCGGCATGGCCAACACGGATGCGGAAGGAGACCGCCTCGCTCGGCTCATGGGCAATAAATCGATTATGATGATGGGCAATCACGGCGTATTAATTTGTGCTGCCACAGTGGCCGAAGCCTTTGACCTCACCTATTACTTAGAACGATCCTGCCGCAATTTGGTGCTGGCCTATCAAACCGGACAAAAGCTTCACGTCATGTCACCAGAGGTTGCCGAAAAAACCGCCCAAGAATGGGAGGCTGACCGCGAACAGTTTCTATCTCATTTTACCGAGATGAAACTCATCATGGATGCACAAGACCCGACTTATAAGAATTAGACGAACAAGAAGTCGTTGGCATCCAGCGTAATATTCGAAAAGCCCTTCACAACGATACTGTCGGTGCCGTGATAAACCGTAACTGTAGTGGTCCCGTTACCTACGAAGGTGAACTCGGCCAATGAGCTGGCAACATTTGATGTGAAAGTCAGTTTATCGGTGCCATCAAGAAAGTCAGTGATCGTATCCTTGCCAAAATGGAGATCAGTAAAGGCAAACCTATCGGCGCCGTCACCACCCGTTAGACGATCATTATCCACGCCGCCATTGAGGATGTCAGTGCCACGGCCGCCGGAAAGGATGTCACTACCCCCGAACCCGGATATCGAGTCATTGCCATTGCCGCCAATGATACTATTAGCTTTATTGTTACCATTTATGATTTTGTAAACAATGGCACTATCGTCGTTTACAATTGTTGTGGTGGCAGAACCCGTCGCAATGGTCAATCCGCTGCTGGCATTTGAGAGGGTTACCGCAAAACTTTCGTTTTGCTCAACAACAGTATCACCGACAATCTGCACCTGAATTGTTTTGCTGGTTTCGCCAACGCCGAACGTGACATCACCTTGGAGAAGACCTGTAAAATCTAAACTATCGGCGGCGGGGTTGCCAGTTCCAGCAACTGTGTAATGCACTGTTTGGCTAGCATTTGAAGCTGTGTCTAAAGTTAAAGTGAAGCTGGCAATGGTTGAACCACTATTACCTTCAGCAATGGATTGAGTGGAAGCAGCAATGCTAACAGCACTGCTTGTCGTGCCGCCTGTACCGGTTGATCCGCCCATCAAATCAGCGGCTGCTTTGGCAACACCATTAAATGTGAAATATTCAACGCCAGTAACTGTATCAGTTCCTTCCGCAGCGCTCGAAATTGTGAAAGCATTGGTGTCCGCATTATAGGCAATGTTAAATGTATCAAATGCACCTGTGTAAACAACGGTGTCGCTCCCATCGCCGCCGATGATCGTATCATCGCCCATGCCGCCAGTGAACGTGTCATTGCCTCCACCACCCTCAAGGCGGTTATTGAAAGCATTGCCAACAATAACATCTGCGCCAGCACCACCCACGGCATTTTCAATCACACATGTATAGGCGATCGAAATATTATTGGTCATAGAGTTACCAGAGCAGAATGTGCCAGGCACCAAGCTGATCGAAGAAGACGTGCTCCAGCCGCTCAGATCCAATGTGTCATTGCCCGATGAATCGAACAGGCACAGGATGGCATGAGTGTTTTGGGTAAAATCATAGATGCCACCAGACACTGATCCTAATGTCGAATGGAAGCCGTAAATCGTGTCGCCAACGCGTGTCGTTGTTTCAACTCCATACGTGGCTTGAACGGCCATAATATCATTGAGCATCGGCGTCTGGGGCGAATAAAGAACACCATCAGCGCCAACCCAATCAGCCCACTGAACCAAGCCTTCACCAGTGCTGGCACCAGAGCCCCAGTTCGGGCCAAAATAAGACATCACCGATAAAACTGTGCTGTCTTGATAGCTGGAAGGTGTCCAGTCACCAGTACCATTATAAGTACCCATATGGTTGAGGCCAATTGAATGGCCGATTTCATGAATAAAAGTGAGAAAACCATGCTGACCAATAACGGGAGTCTGTAAGTCGCTGTAAGCCTTGTTGAACCACACTGTGCCCGCAGTCGGGTAATAGGCTTGGGCGTAGCTCACTCCTTTGGTGGAGTTGCCGAATTCAATATTGCTGTTGCTCGTGGTCACCTTGACCATATCTGGCAAAATCAAATCATCCCACAAACTCAATGCGAGTGTGGCTTTTTCCTGCTGGGCAACTGTAAGGCCGGAAAATCCGGTAACCTCAGTCGAACCTGTCATGCCAGATGTGCTGGTTGGAAACGCATAGGTGATTGTATCACCTGTCCACTTTGCGCCAGAGTTCAATTGATTCAAAACTTGAGCGTTAGTCCAGTTTGTTGCTGACATGTCTTTATCCTTTATCGTCTGGCTAAGCTCAAACGCACTTCTCTTCCCAATACCAAAACTAACCGGAGGCGTATTTCAGTTTTAATAAGATAATTGCTTGAATTTTAGTTAAGATAAAATTCTAGGGCAGAATCTGGGAAAAACTCACCAGCGGGGTTTCCTATGGTATAAGTGCAAAATTAGTGTTTATAAATAAACAATTCGAAAAATTGAGACATCTATGAAAATTTTAGTTATCGGCGCAGGCGGCATGTTGGGTGGCCAGCTTATCCAAAAATTGGCCACTCGCGGAACACTTAACGAATCACCAATTGCGAAAATCACGCGCCATGATGTGGTTTTGCCACCACCTCCACCACATTCAGATTTTCCCATTGAAACAATAATGTCAGATATGGCGGCTGAAGGCCAAGCGTCAGCCGCGATCAAAGATCGACCAGATGTTATTTTTCATCTCGCAGCCATTGTCTCTGGCGAGGCTGAAGCTGATTTTGAAAAAGGTTACCGCATCAATCTTGATGGCACACGGCATTTGCTCGAAGCCATTCGTTTGCAAGGGCCAGACTATAAGCCAAAGCTTATTTTCACATCATCTATCGCTGTATTCGGGACGCCATTTCCACCAGCAATTGACGATGAATTTCTATCTGCTCCCCTCACCAGCTACGGCACACAGAAAGCCATCTGTGAATTATTGATCTCTGATTATAGCAGGCGCGGAATGCTGGATGGCATTTCCATGCGGATGCCCACCGTTTGTGTGCGCCCTGGGAAACCCAATAAGGCAGCCTCTGGCTTTTTCTCCAATATTATCCGCGAGCCCCTGGTGGGGCTAGAAGCTGTGTTGCCCGTTGATGATAGTGTTCGTCATTGGCATGCCTCGCCACGCGCAGCCGTGAACATGCTGATCCACGGCGCAGAATTGGATACGGCAAGACTTGGGGCGAGGCGGGCCATTAGCATGCCTGGTCTCTCTTGCACCGTAGCCGAGCAAATCTCAGCTTTGATCAAGGTTGCAGGACCAGCAGCAGCAAAACTCATCCGCCGCGAAGCTGATCCCACCATCCAAAAAATTGTCGCGGGCTGGCCACAAAACTTTAATACAAAGCGCGCAATCGAACTTGGTTTTGTTGCTGATGCCAGTTTCGAAGATATTATCCGAATCCATATTGCGGATCAGTTACAAGGGAAACTAAATTGAAAACATTCATCGTGCCACAAGATACAATCGCTGCCTTCAATCGCGATGGTGCCTGCGTCATCAGAGGTGCCTTTAAGGAGTGGGTGGAAATTTTGCGGGCTGGCATTGCGCGCAATATGGCCGAACCAAGCGCTGATGTTAAAATTTACACAGGCGAAAATGGTGCTGGTCGTTTCTTTGGTGATTATTGCAATTGGGACCGTATTCCAGAATATCGCAATTTTATTTTCAATTCTGATGCGGCCTCAATTGGCCGGCAATTGATGGGCAGCCATTCTGTTCGGCTGTTTCACGAGCATGTTTTGGTAAAGGAAGCCAGCGCCGACGTGGCAACACCGTGGCATCAAGACCAACCCTATTATTGTGTCGATGGTGATCAGACGGTTAGCCTGTGGCTGCCTCTTGATATTGTCCCACGCGAACGCACTTTGGAATTTGTGGCAGGTTCACAAGCTTGGGGCAAATATTTCCGCCCCGAAAGATTTAACAAAACACCCTTGAATGAGAATGATGGATTGGAGCCTGTTCCAGACATCAATGGCAATCGCGCATCCTACAATATTTTGGGCTGGGATTTAGAGCCTGGCGATGCCGTGGCATTTAACTTCAAAACTCTCCATGGTGCTCCGGCCAATAATAGCGCCAATAGCCAGCGCCGGGCTTTCTCGTTGCGCTTGCTTGGGGATGATATCCGCTTTGCGCGGCGCGAAGGTGTGATTACCTCCCCACCATTTCGCGGTGTGACCTTGCAACATGGCGACGTTATGAACGCACCAGAATTTCCGCTCTTGGGATAAGACCTTTGCTAATAGCCGAAAATCGCAGCGTTGGCATTATGTGGATGCTGGCCACCATGGTGGCTTTCATCGCTTTAGATGCGACGATGAAATATAGTTTGCAAACCTATTCACTGGTTGAAGTAACTTGGGCGCGATTTTTCTTTGCTTCAATCTTTGCAGCACTCATCTGCGGCAGAGATTTGCCGCAACTGGCCGTAAGCCACATGCCGCGCGTGCAGCTGTTGCGCTCGGTCTTCCTCATGACGACGACGGGGCTTTTTAACGCTGGCATAAGCCAAGTGCCTTTGGCCACTGCAACCACAATTATGTTTATGAGCCCCATCCTCGTTACACTTCTTTCCATTGTGGTGCTGGGTGAGCATGTTGGCATCAGGCGCTGGGCCGGTATTGTGCTTGGTTTTATCGGCGCCATAATTGTGATGCGCGTATGGGAGACTGGATTGAGCGGCCTAAACCAAGGAGCCCTGTTCTTGCTCGCCGCGGCACTTGCCAATGCCAGCTATCAAATCACCACACGCCGCCTCAGGCTCGATTCACCTTATACATCATTGCTTTTCACCGCTGCTGCAGGGGCATTGGTCACCAGCTTCCTCCTGCCTTTTCATTGGAGCATGCCCGATATGAAAGGCTGGCTATTGCTGATCTCAAGTGGATTCATTGGTTGCCTCGGCCACCTCTTCCTGATCAAAGCTTTTCAATCAGCCCCAGCTTCTGTGGTTGCTCCATTTTCCTATAGCTCCCTCATTTGGGCAACCAGCATGGGCTTCCTGATCTGGGGCGATGTTCCACAAATCTCCACCTTGGTGGGTGCCGCACTTATTATCGGATCAGGGCTCTATATTTTCCTGCGTGAGAAAAAACTGGCCAATTAGCCTTTGGCGATCCGGTCCAGTGCCATGAGCTTAATGAGCAGATTTTCCATCTCATTGAGCGGCACCATATTGGGTCCATCTGAGGGTGAATTATCAGGGTCTTGATGGGTTTCAATAAACACACCCGCCACTCCAACAGCAACAGCCGCGCGCGCCAGCACGGGCACCATGCGGCGGTCTCCCCCGGTTGATGCGCCCTGCCCTCCGGGCTGCTGAACCGAATGGGTGGCATCAAAAATAACCGGAGCACCTGTTTCCGCCATAATCGGCAGAGCCCGCATATCGGAGACCAATGTGTTATAGCCAAAACTTGCACCACGTTCTGTGAGCAACACATTGGGATTGCCTGAATCAGTGAGCTTCGCCACCACATTCTTCATATCCCAAGGTGCTAAAAACTGGCCCTTCTTCACATTCACCACTTTGCCAGTTTTAGCAGCGGCAATCAGCAGATCAGTTTGCCGGCACAGGAAAGCCGGAATTTGCAGAATATCAACAACTGAAGCAACTTCGGCGCATTGGCTAATTTCATGAACATCGGTAATGATCGGCAATTTAAGTTTGCTTTTCAATTCGGCAAACACCGCCAGTGATTTTTCAAGCCCCATACCGCGCTTGCCAGAAATGCTGGTGCGATTGGCTTTGTCAAACGACGACTTATAAACAAGGCCTATGCCGAGCTTCCTGCACATAGATTGCAGGCTTTCAGCCATCATGAAAGCATGATCACGGCTTTCCATTTGGCAAGGGCCTGCGATCAGCGAGAATGCTGCGCTATTCGAAAATGTAACGTCGCCAAGGCGAACTGATGAATTGGGTTTCATTTTGGGTAAACCAGAAAAGTGCCAGTGCCATGGGCATAAAGCACCCCCGCAGCATCTGCAACTTTGCATTCTGCAGTGAGCATTGTGCGCCCTGCATGAAGCACTGTGCCAGATGCCACCAGCGAACCCGTCGCAACTTCAATTTTACGCACAAAATTCACACTGAGAGACACAGTGCCCACACCAACCCCCGCCGACATCTTGGTAAGAACAGCACAGCCCAATGCAGAGTCAATCAATGTAGCAATAAAACCACCATGCACCCGCATCATTGGGTTATAAAATTTTTCCGATGGTTCGCCCTGAATTTGCGCCATTCCATCCTGCGCCGTGATCACCCGCAGATTCATGAGGTGAGCCATAGGCGATTGATTTTTGCTTTGCATGGTTTTGCGTAAAAATTCCAAACCAGTGAGCGCCTTGAAATCTTCGTTCACGGCTTTGGCCTGAGCATTATAGTCTTCGATCATTTGCGTACCGGATTTTCAAAATTAGAGGGAATGATGATGCCCTTATCATGGAAAGCCTTGGAAATAGCAAAACGCAAATCACTCGCAACTTGTGCCGCCTCAAATACATCTGCCACATGGCCACGAATTTCAAACTCTGTGGCATAAGCAGAAAACCGTGCCAGCTGCACAAGTGCAGGTGGATAGCGCAATACCTTGCTGTGGGAATTTACCACTTCGGTGAGGCAACGGAAAACACCATCGGCATCCGATCCATGGGCAACGCCGACATTCACGAGAAACCGCCCTAGCGTGTCATTATGAGTCCAATTGCGAACCGAACTTGTGATCAAATTGGAATTTGGAACAATGATGGTGCAATTGTCGAAGGTTTCAATTTCAGTTGAACGCACATTGATTTTTTTAACAATGCCTTCCCCATCACCCGTCACCACCCAATCACCTACACGAATCGGGCGCTCCGCCAACAGAATGAGACCCGAAACAAAATTATTGACGATCGACTGCAAACCAAAACCGATACCCACACCCAAGGCACCCGCAATAATCGCGATGTTAGAAAAGTCGAACCCGGCTGCACTCAGAGCAAAACCCGCAGCAAAAATATACCCAATATAATTGGCTCCGGTGCGCACTGAATCTTGCACGCCCTTGTTCAAACGCGTTTGCGTGAGAATGCGCCGATCAAGCCACCGCGTAATAAACCGGGTTAGGATTACGCCAAGCGCCAATATGCCAATGAGACTGACGATATTAAACGGCGAAACCGTTACGCTGCCAACCCGGAACCCCACCAAGGCCGTTGTAATAAACGAGCGGAAATCAACCCAAGTTACTGTCCACAAGGCCAGCAACCATGGGATGCCCAGCACCACCACCAGAATATCGGCCAATGTGCGGAACGTCAGAGAAAGCCGACCAATGCCGCGATCCCCAATTGAAGTGAGCCCACGCAACTTTTGCCCCAACACCGAAGCAGGGTTTTGCAGCGTGTCGGCCAGCGCATCAATCAAATGATGGATCATCACCATCATCAAGACAATCAAAACCGTATCCAATATTTTGCCCGCAATAAAATAAGCGAGAGCCAAATAGCCGAAGATTAATCCAAGAACAGCGACAGCCAAAAGCAGCCACAAGAG
>JANYGE010000050.1 GCA_025362535.1 Hyphomicrobiales bacterium | reverse complement strand
GGCCGATAATTAAGACACGGTCATAGCTTGGAGCAACGGCAATCACATCAAGGATTGAGTCGCGCTTGGCTTCAAATTTCACAGCTTTGATGGCGCGGGTGAGTTGGCCTTTGCTGGCCTTATCCACAGCCAGAGCCGGGGCTGTGAGCTTGCCGCCTTGGGTGGCAAACACAACGAGAGTGCCCGATTTTGGCAATGGCGCAGACGAGAAAGTGATTTTCATCATAGAATCCTTGGTTTACTGTTGCCACTTGCATAGCGGCTGGTTTCAGCAGCGGCAACAGCTCCAATTAAGGTGGTGTTCACCCTGTTTTTAAATGCAACAGTCAAGGACTCACTTTGGATTAATTTACGCCTATAATTTCAGCTCTTCACGGCACGGTTAAAACCCGTTAAGGAATTGTAACGTTGCGTGATTTGTATGGGGTGATGGTTATTCCGAGGCACCACAAAATTTGGGGCTTACGGTTACGAGAACAGGTTTCTCGTGGCAGCCTTTTGCTTGCACTCGCGACTGCGGCCAGTTTCAGCTTTAGCACTCCAAGTTTTGCCATCGTCAAAAAAGAATTTATTGCGCCGATTTCAACAGTACCAGCAAATGGTTCAATCGCTGATGTTGATGCTGACCGGGTGAGTTACGACCCCAAGAAAAAGATCGCCATTGCTACTGGTATCGTGCGGCTGACTTATGGGCCTTATACTCTGGTGGCCACGCGGGTTGAATATAATGAGATCACCGGAGACTTCAAAGCCAATGGTTCAGTGCAATTGCGCGAACCAAATGGCAATGTATTGCAGGCTGATGTGCTGGCGATCACAGAAAAATTCAAAGCGGGTTTTGCAAAGCATGTTCGCGCGTTGCTTACCAATGATGCGACGATCACAGCCCAATATGCACAGCGCACGAGTGATGGCATTACGGTTTATGAGAAAGCCACTTATACGGCATGCAAAAATTGCGAAGATAAGAATGGCGATCCTTTGTGGGTGATTGAAACCGATCAGACCACGCATGATAGCAACACCCATAATCTTTATCATGTGCATCCTCGCCTTAAAATCCATGGCGTTACGGTGGCTGCCCTGCCCTATTGGCAACAGCCAGACCCAAGTGTGAAACGCCGCACAGGCTTTCTGGCTCCAGTATTCAAGGCCGGGAGTGTTTATGGTCTTGGTGTAGCCACGCCTTACTTCTGGGCCTTAGCACCGAATTACGATCTCACCATCACACCCATGGTGAACACCAAGCAGGGCTTTGCTGGCGATGTGGAGTGGCGGCATCGGCTTGAAACGGGCAGCTATAATGTGCACGCTTTTGGGGCTTACCAAAGTTCGCCGCCAGTTGCTGGGGAAACTTGGCGGGGTGCGGTTAAGTCTGAGGGCCATTTCCAAATTAATCCTGATTGGCAATGGGGCTGGAATGGCACTGTTGTGAGTGATCGGCGGTTCCTCAATGATTACGACTTTGACGACCGTAAAATTGCGCAAAACGAAGTTTACGCCACTGGCATCTGGGATCAGACCTATGTGAATGCAGAAGCTTTGAGCTTCAACACTTTGGACTCGGATGTAAACGCTGATACCTTGCCGACGGCCCTTCCCTTCGTGACTGGCGAAAAAATTATAAGTGATGCTGCCTTTGGTGGCGATCTTAAGTTCGATTGGAATGTCTATGCCATTGACCGCAACGAAGCGGATCCAAGCTTCACCCATGGCACCAGCCAGACCCGCGGCACGGCCGAAGTGGAATGGAAAACCCAATTGATTGGTGATGCTGGTACGGTGATCACGCCCTTTGCAAAATTGCGCAGTGATATTTATGTGACCAATAATGTGCCGGATGCTTCGGTGCCCGGTGGCTTCCGCGACAGTGAAACCACGACGCGGCTCTTGCCGACAATTGGTGTTGACGCGCGCTATCCGTTCATTGCCAATCTTGATTCTGGCCAGAGCATTATTTCACCCGTGTTCCAGATTATTTCTGCGGCCGATGAAAACGACGCCAATAAAATTGGCAACGAAGATGCAATCACTCTGAATTTCGATTCAAGCAGCCTGTTCTTGTCAGATCGCTTCACGGGGCTTGATCGCTATGAGGGCGGAACCAGAGCTAATGTTGGATTATCTTATGCCTTCATTGGCAATGGTGGAAATTATGTGCGGGCCAGTGTTGGCGAATCCGTGCATTTGGCCGGACAGAACAGTTTTGTGGCTGGCTCTGGTTTAAATGGAACTCAATCTGATCTCGTGGCGGCTGTTGCTGTGCAGCCTTGGGATGGGCTGACGCTTTCGTATCAAGCCCGCGTTGAAGAGGATTTATCGCAAATCAATCGTCAGGAAGCGACCGCCAGCCTCACTTTTGACAGTTTTTCAGCTGATGTGAGCTATCTTAATTTTGCTGCTGAACCCAATTACGGTCGCCCAGTGGCCGAACAATGGGTATCTGCCAATGCCAGACAACAGGTCTCCGAAGGGTGGTATGTGTTTGGTGGTCTTGGTTATGATTTTGAAAACGACGTGTTGATTCGTAAGACTGCTGGATTGGAATTCGATTGCGACTGCATGAACTTCAAACTGTCCTATACCGGAACCGAGGATGGCGTTACGCATGCCAAGGAGGACAGAGTTATGATGTCCATCGAGTTTGCCACTCTGGGCAAAACGGGTCTCTCTGCCAAATTCTAAGAACAACGATGGTGAGCCTTTGATTAGATTTTTCACACTGCTTGTGTGCGCGATGGTGTTTATGCCATCGCAATTTTCTGTCGCGCAAGAAACTCAAGAATCCGTAGTGATTGCCACGGTGAATGATGTGCCGATCACGACATTTGACGTTGATCAACGGATTCGACTTTTGGAAATTTTGGGACAAAACGCGGCAGCGACTGATCGCAAAAAAATCGCCAATATGATGATTGATGATGTGGTTAAAATTGCTGAGGCCAAACGCGCGCATATGGATGCGACCGAAGCCGACATTGATGAACGGATGAAGCGCATCGCCACTGGCATGAAGACGGATCAAGCTGGCCTTGGCGGCAAGCTGAAGGCGCAAGGAATTTCAACTACGGCGCTTCGTGATTATGTTGCAGCACAAATGGCATTTGGCCGCTTGCTGAGCGCAAAATATAAAGAAAAGGTGGAAGCAGATCCCGCTTCGGTCGATCAAAAAATGGCTGACATTAAAGCTGAAATCAATGGCAAAGTGGCCAAGGTGATGTCCGACCCGCGCATGCAGCCCATCTCAGTTTATTCCATTATGGAAATTAATTTCCCCGCTGAAGGCAAAGACCCGCAATTGCTGCAATCCAGAGCGATTGAGGCTGGGCAATATTTGCAACGGTTTAAAGGCTGTGACAGCGCCAGTGCTGCTGCTTCCGGAATTTTTAACGTGAAGGTCGGCAAAAGAATTGAAGCCGATGGTCGGCGTTTGCCGAAACAGTTGAAGGCGTTGTTTGACAGCAAAGGCCCCGGCCATGCTTACGGCCCGATGCGCTCACAAGGCGGCATCCAAGTTGTAGCGTTTTGTGGAACCAAAAAAATTACTCCGCCAAAGCCCAAGGTCGATTTGCCAACGCGCCAGCAAGTTGAAAATGTTGTGTTGAATGAAAAATATGCAGCCGTTGAGCAAAAATATGTTGCCATCATGCGCAAGAATGCAGTGATCGAATATAAAGATCAATCTTACGCCCAATGACCAAGATGCTGCTGCTCACACCCGGCGAACCTGCTTCGATTGCCCCTGAGATTACCATGATGGCTTGGACGGCGCTGCGCGGCGGCACTCCATTTTGTTTGATCGGAGACGCCGATAATTTTGCATCGCGGGGTGGTGTGTGTCAGCGTGTTAATAATCTGAGCGATGCTGCGGCGGTTTTTTCAAATGCGGTTCCGGTTCTGCATCGCCCCCTGCCCCAGCCCAGTGTGGCTGGCCAATTGAATTTCAAAAATTCGCCGTGGGTGATTGCGGCTATCGAAGAAGCTGTGGCTTTATGTTTGGCGGGTGAAGCCTCTGGTATCGTTACCAACCCCATTCAGAAAGAAGCGCTCTATGAGGTAGGCTTTAAGTTTCAAGGCCATACTGATTTTCTGGCTGCACTGGCCAAGCGCCATGGCTATGACGCTTATGATGTGATGATGTTGGTGGGGGCGGATTTGCGCGCAGTGCCTGTCACCGTTCATATTCCATTATCTGAAGTGCCAAAGGCTTTGACGACGGAAGCCATTATTACGCAGGGCAAAATTGTGGCTGCAGCGCTGCAGAAATATTTTGGCATTGCAGCCCCGCGCCTTGCCATCACTGGACTTAATCCGCATGCTGGTGAAAACGGGGCAATGGGGCATGAGGACCAAACTATTGTGGCACCTGCCATCACGGCGTTGCGCGCTGCAGGTCTTGCGGTGCAAGGCCCGCTGCCCGCTGATACGGCCTTCCACCCGGAAGCCCGTGCCAGCTATGATGCGATCCTCTGCATGTATCATGATCAAGCGTTGATCCCCGCCAAGACGTTGGATTTTCATGGCGGGGTGAATGTGACTTTGGGGCTACCGTTTATCCGCACCTCGCCAGACCATGGTACGGCGCTGGGCTTGGCTGGCACTGGCAAGGCCAATCCATCGAGTTTAATTGCTGCGCTGAAACTTGCCGCCTCCATGGCCGCCCATAATGTCTGACGATGGCCTGCCGCCGTTGCGCGAGGTGATTGAGCGGCACGGCCTTGCTGCAAAAAAATCCCTCGGCCAGAATTTCTTGTTCGACCTCAACCTTACGCGCCGCATTGCGCGGGCCGCTGGCACGCTGGAGGGCTTTACCATTGTTGAAGTTGGCCCCGGCCCCGGTGGCTTG
>JANYGE010000042.1 GCA_025362535.1 Hyphomicrobiales bacterium | reverse complement strand
CGTTAAATCAGTACAAGCAAAGTAGAAAACTTCTAGAATTTACAATGCGAGATCTCTTATAAGGTCTCGCATTCTTCTTTTTATACCAAGCGATTTATGATTCAAGATCTTGAAAATCTTCGCAATGAAGCTCTTTCAGCGCTTCAAGCATCTCCTGATGCCAATGCCCTGGAACAATGGAGAATCACCTACCTCTCCCGCCAAGGCAAACTTCCAGCAGTTCTAGAGCTCATGAAAAACGTTCCTAAAGAGGAACGTCCTACCCTGGGAAAACTTTCAAACGAAGTCAAACAAGCACTCCTTGCGGCATTTGAAGAACGCAAAGCCGCTTTTGAAGGCTCATTGCTGGATGTCTCTAGATTGTCACCTGCCAATGATTACCGCCCGATTGGCCAGAACAATGGCTTGGCTTGTGCGCAGGAATTGGAAGACGAAATCTTACGCCTTGGCCCCGATAAAGTGGCGGCCTTCATTTTTGAACCTGTCGTTGGTGCAGCAGGTGGCTGTGTGCCAGCCCCCGATGGCTATGCCAAGCGCATTCGTGAAATTTGTGATCAATATGGCGTGCTCATGATCTCCGATGAGGTGATGTGTGGAGCCGGGCGCACCGGCACCTGGCGCGCGTTGGACAAAGATGGCGTCGAACCTGATATCATGTCGGTCGCCAAAGGCTTGGCCGCAGGCTATCTGCCGCTTGGTGCTGCGATTTACTCCGATAAAGTAAGCGAGGCTTTCAACCACCAGCCGCAAACCGGCCACACCTTTACAGGCCATACCGCCTGCTGTGCTGCAGGCGTTGCTGTGCAAAAAATTGTAACCCGCGAAAAATTGGTAGAGCGTGTGGCGGCAAATGAACAGAAGTTAAAATCAATGATGGCTGATGCGCTTTTTGGCATTGATGCTGTGGGCGATATTCGGGGTCGAGGCTATTTCATGGCGGCTGAATTGGTTGCTAACCGCCAAACCAAAAAGCCTTTTGCTGCAGAACATAAGCTTTTCATGCATATCCGCGCGCAAGCCTTTGACAATGGTCTGATCTGCTACCCTGTAGGTGGTAATGTGGATGGCGTGAATGGTGATGTGATCATTCTGGCGCCACCCTATAATGCCACCGATGCGGAACTGACCGAAATTGTGGAGAAGCTGGCGAAAAGCGTGAAGCAAGTGTTGGGGCGTTTGAGGTTGGGGTAACTCGTCAAGTCCCACAAAATGTAGCATGCACCACTTCATCGGCGAGCGGAGGATTGGCATAGTCTGTGGCACCTTCATGTGCCGCGAAGGGCTGCGCCAAGATATATACAAGCTTTTCCACCAAACTAAGATCGCCTTCACGCGCCGCTTCCAAGGCTTGCTCCACGCGGTGATTGCGGGCGATGAATTTTGGATTGACCGAATTCATCAATGCAAAATCAGGCGCTGGCACATGGGCCTGCCATTTTCGCAACCAAGCAGCACATACTTCTTCGGTATTAAAAAACGAACGAAGATTTTTCTTTTCTGAAATTGCCACAAAGAAATTTGTAAAATCCGCTTGACCATCGGTCATGGCCATCAGAGTTGCAGCGATAAACTCACCGTCGCCATCTTGTGCAGCCGCTTGGCCGAATTTACGCATCATTCCCGCTTCAAACGCGGTCTCAAACGCCGGCAAAAATTTTCGCAATTCAGCTTCGGCTTGGGCAATCGCCACGCTGCGATCAACATCAAATAAGGCAAGCAAAGCCTCGGCTAAGCGTGTTAAATTCCATAGTGCTATAGTCGGCTGCTTATCCCACGCATAGCGACCATATTCATCAATCGAGCTGAAAACTTTCTGCGGATGAAAAGCATCCATAAAGGCGCAAGGGCCATAGTCAATCGTTTCTCCGCACACGCTCATATTATCTGTGTTCATTACCCCATGAATGAAACCCACACACATCCACTGTGCAATAAGCTTGGCTTGCCGCGTGATAACTTGCGTTAAAAACCAAAGGAAGCGCTGTGGCCCCTCTGGTGCTCCTGGAAAATTCCTTGCTACTTCATAATCAATCAGAGCTGCCATGGCCGCATCTTCGCCACGGGCCGCTAAATATTGAAATGTCCCAACCCGCACATGGCTGCGTGCCACGCGGGTGAGAACGGCTCCGGGCTCCAATCTCTCGCGTGGCACGTCTTCGCCCGTCGCCACCACTGCAAGTGAACGCGTGGTGGGAATGCGAAGTCCAGCCATTGCTTCGCTTACGATATATTCGCGCAGCATGGCTTTCAGTGTGGCGCGTCCATCGCCCCCGCGCGAATAGGCGGTGCGGCCAGCGCCCTTCAAATGCAGGTCACGCCGCACTCCGTCCGGTCCGACAATTTCACCCAAGAGATAGGCCCGCCCATCTCCAAGCGAAGGCACAAAATGCCCAAATTGATGGCCAGCATAGGCCATGGCGATAGCACTAGATTCCATGCTTCCAGAAAGCAGTGATAAGGTTTCAACCCGTAAAAGCCAATCCGGTTTCAAGCCAATTTCTTTTGCAAGATTTTGATTTACGGCAACAAATCGTGGCGCAGAAACGGGCAACACTTTTGCCGGGCGATATAAAATAGCGGGTAGACTTGAGTAGGTGGATTCAAGGTGGAGCATTAGACCACGGTCTCCGCCAAAGCCTGAAGCCGTGGAAACTCTAGCTTTGCATCTTTAGCCCGTGACCAAGTGATGAAATCTCGAACCCGCCGTTCAATTTTCGCCACGTGATTTTGTGCAATATCGCTAATTCTGTGGTTTAGAAAAGGATTCTCGAAACGCTCTACGGTGGAGATCACATAGTTAGCTGCTTGATCTCGCATGTTGTGCGCAGCAAAACCTGGGATCACTTCATTATTGTAAAGGCTCATCAGGCGATTCTTTATCGCAGCGTCACTCAAAATCTCCCGCACAGTCTCATCGCCGCGCCGCTTTTCATCTTGCCAAATCTGCGCCAAATAAGTGTGGCCCAAATTCAGAATGTGAAGCTTCAGCCGCAGATAGGGTTCAAGATCATCAGTGTAGACGATGCATGGATGCCGCAAGGGCGGCTCAAATCCAGTCTCGCGTTTGATCGCCCATAGACCATAGGGCTCGCCAATGGCACCAATGGGCTCAATGGCTTCAGATACGATCCGGTCCACCAGCGTATCGCAAATCATCACATCGCGCACCAACCATGAGCTGAATGCAGTGCTTACATTCCATCTAGCACCAAGCTCATTCAAAATCCCACGCAACACCTGACCATTGCTGCTCACAAGTTCACAGGGGAGAATGAGCAGGGGTGCCGCACCATTTTCAAAACGATGGATCAAAAGGGCCAGTAATTTTGCGGGAAAACTCTGAGGCGCCTGTGTCGGCGACAAGGCATCAGCTTCAGCGGCCAAATCATAGCCACGCTCACCAACATTCGAAACCACAATCTCGGTCTCGGCGGCAAAGATCCGTTTTACCTCTTGCCATTCCAAATTCGCATCAAGGGCACGCTGAACACTGGTGACATGAGAGATAACATCAACAATTTGGCCAGCCTGGGAGCCCTGCAAATGAACTGGAAAACCCTTAACATCCTGAAATCCTACGATGCGATTTTCGCGTGTGCCCGCGCGCGTGGTTTTTACCACCGTGATAGGCCCAATATTCTGGCCAGCTTCGCGCGCCTCATGCACAAATAAATCTACATGGGCTTGTAAAAACCGGCTGGTTCCAAATTGAAGAATACGTTTGTTCATCACAACAGTTTGACGCGCAAATTCACGAAGATCAAGCAAGGAAAAAAAGTGCGCTTAGAATGCCAGAACTGAACCTTAACGCGCTGGTTGGTTCGCCAACACGCGGTCTAGAGCAGCACGAACACGGCGGCCAAGTTCTGTTATCTCAGCTTCAGTGATGATCAAAGGCGGTGCCATAACAAAACAACCAGCCAATGGTCGCACGATCACGCCTTCTGCCAATCCTGCTTCATAGACTTCCTTGACCACGCCACCAACCTTCAAGCTTGCAGCAGGCCCGGCCCGGCCCTCACCCGGGTAAGCCACTTCAATCGCCCCAGCGAGGCCCCATTTGCGATTGCCCACAACAAGCGGGTGGTCCATCAGGCTATCCAGCATGCGGTTCCAGGCGGGCATCACGCCGCGCACATGGCCCAGAATATCGCGCTCTTCAAAAATGTTTAGAACTTCCACGGCCACCGCAGCCGAAACAACATGCGCATGATGGGTGGCACCGTGTGCAAACCAACCTTTGGCCTCATTGCCCAAGTCAAGACGGCGGTTGAACTCTTCATCCATGATGATGCCAGCAATTGGCATATAGGCTCCAGAGATGCCTTTGGCCGTTGTCATGCAATTGGGTTCAAGGCCCATCGCTTCGGTGGCCCACATGCGTCCCGAACGGCCAAAGCCTGTAACGACTTCATCCACGAATAGCTGGATGCCATACTTCTTCAGCACCTTGGTGATTTTTGGAAAATAGCTTGCAGGTGGAGGAAACATGCCAGCGGAGACCGACATTGGCTCCGCAATCATGGCACCGATGGTTTCAGGGCCGGCAGCAAGGATCGTTTGTTCAAGTTCTTCCGCCAAGCGATCTGTAAAGCCTTCTTCTGTCTCGCCCGGAAGACCGGCATTTGGCCAGCTTGGATGGCTCACCTGCAGCGAAAAGCCCATGGGAATGCCAAAGCTATCCTGCAGATCCTGTGATCCCCCGAGTGCAGATGTTGCAATTGTCGACCCATGATAGCTGGATTTGCGCGAGATAATTTTGCGGCGATTGGGTTCGCCAGCGAAACTATTGCCATACCACATGAATTTTACGAGATAATCGACGGCTTCCGAGCCTGTCGTTGAAAAATAGATGCGCGGATTCTTGATGGGTGAAAGGGCTGCCAAGCGCTCAGTCAATTCCATAACCGCAGGCACTGTGCGGTGAATGGCCGAGGAATACATCGGCAATTCTTTCATCTGCTTATAGGCCGCTTCTACCAGTCGCTCCTCACTGAACCCCAAGGATACGCAATAGAAACACGACACCGATTCAATATAGTCTCTGCCGTTCTCATCATAAATGAAAATGCCTTTGCCCTTGCTAAACACCAAGGGGCGTTCTGTCTTCAACCGCTTCAAATCGCTGAAACCCAGCATGAGAGCGTCGTTATTGTAATTGCTTTTTTTGATCTCGATATTCATTGGGGGTGCTCCATGCAGCTTAAGTTGGGAGCATATGCTGATGTTATCGGGAGTCAATGTGTGTGGATGTTGCTCGCTCATATGTCATATGCAAGCCACGCCGGATCGCGCTCTTGACTCCCTTATGAACTTGCCCCCATTCTTACTTTTGACTTTAGGAATTAGGTTTCTCAGCTATGACCAGCACACAGCCGCTCGACGCGCAGGGCGCAATTGAAAAACCAGCTTCATATCCAAGTCTAGCAGGGCGCAGTGTGTTCATCAGTGGCGGCGGCAGCGGTATCGGTGAAAGTTTGGTAGAACATTTCGCCACCCAAGGTGCCAAAGTTTGCTTTGTTGATATTGCTGAAGATGTCTCGCGAGCTGTGGTTGAAAGATTGAAGCCGAATGTTGCGCATGCTCCGCATTTTATAAAATGCGACCTGCGAGACATTGACGCGCTGCGCGCCTCTATAGTCGAAGCCGGGCAGCGCCATGGGCCTCTGCGCGTATTGGTCAATAATGCAGGCAATGATGACCGCCACACTACGGAGAGCGTGACCGTTGAATATTGGGATGACCGCATGCAAGTGAATTTGCGCCATCAGTTCTTTGCGGCGCAGGCTGCTCGGATACAGATGCGCGATGCCGGTGCTGGATCAATCATCAATTTAGGGTCAATTACGTGGCTGGTCGGCGACCCCGATTGCCCGGCCTATGTCACGGCGAAGGCCGCGATTGGCGGCCTTACACGCGCCCTCGCACGCGAATTGGGTCCGGAGAAGATTCGCGTCAATTGCGTGCTTCCCGGGTGGGTGATGACGGACCGCCAAGTTAAGCTCTGGCTCAATGAAGCGGGCGAAAGACAAATTAAAGATCGCCAGTGCTTGGCTGAAAAACTCTATGCCGCCGATATTGCCCGCATGGTGCTATTCCTTGCTGCCGACGATAGCCGCATGTGTACATCGCAAAACTATATTGTTGACGGTGGCTGGGTGTAATTAAAACAAAGACCAAATGGAGGAGAAGCAGATTATGTTGAAACTTAATAGGCGTAAAGCACTGGGGTTAGCCCTTGCTGCCCCCGCAATTTTGCGCACAACCAACGCCTTTGCGGCAAAAGAATTAAGAGTTATGGCATGGCAAGGCTATGCTGATGACGATTGGGTCAAGGAGTTCCAAGACCAGACAGGTGCAACAGCAAATGTTGTATTTATTGGAACCGATGATGAAATTTGGGCCAAAATGAAAGGCAGCGAAGGCAAGGATTTTGATGTCTTTGCTGTAAATACGGCTCAGTTACAACGCTATATTGATGGCGGACTCACCACCCCGCATGATGTTTCAAAAATCCCCAATCAGAAAGCCGTGCTGCCGCGCTTTCAGGATCTTTCCAAGGTCAAAGGCGTTATGCGCGATGGCAAGGTTCACGCGATTCCATTCTGCTTCGATTCTATTGGAATCATTTACGACAAGGATAAAGTGAACCCAGCGCCTGACAGCTTCGAGAGTTTCTGGGATCCAAAATACAAAGGCAAGATTCTGGCCTATGACAATGGCGAGCATAATTTTTCCTTCACCGCATTGACATTGGGCATCGAGGATCCATTCCACCTCACGCCTGAGCAAATGGCCAAAATCAAGGAAAAGCTGATCGCTCTGAAAGGCAATGTGTTGAGCTTCTACACTACACCTGATGAAGCCCTGCAACTTTACAAGAGCAACGATATCGCTCTGATCTGGGCCAACTATGGCCAACAGCAGGTGAAGGCCATGAAAGATGCTGGTGCCAACATCGCCTATGTGAACCCGAAGGAAGGCGCACTCGCTTGGCTTGATACATGGGCCATGACCAGTGGTGTACAGGATCAAGACCTTGCTGCCGCATGGGTCAACTTCCTGCTGCAGAAAAAAATTGGCGAGCAACTTTCGCTACGCACAGGCTTCGGCAATACTGTTGTTGAAACGGGAAGTGCTGGAGCCAATGATAAGTTGGTTTGGCTCGATTTCGTCGAGGATGCTACCAAGCGTTCCGACATGTGGAATGAAATCAAGGCTCAACCCTGATCATAAACTATTGCTGTGTGGTCCGGTTTGGAGCCGGACCACCAGTTTCAAGGTTGCTCTATGCTATTCATCGGTGCGTCCCGCAAAAGTCTCTGGCCACGTCTCTTGGCAGGTGTCAGCTATGGCGTACCTCTGCTCTTCATTGTGCTACCGCTTGCCAGCTTCCTCGCCTATGGCTTTTTCCATCTTGAAAATGGCAATGTAAACTACACGCCGAGCTTGGGGAATTATATTCGCTTTTTCACTGACGCGATTTTCATTCCGGTCTTGTGGCAGACCAGTTTGCTTTGCTTTGCGGTCGCGGCACTCACAATTTTATTTGGGTATCCGGTTGCTTTCCTGCTGGCCAATCTCAAAGGCCGCCGCAGACACATTCTACTGTTGCTCGTGCTCGTGCCTCTGCTGATGAGTTACATCATCAAAATCTATGCCATTCGCAGTATCCTAGGTGGCAACGGACTGCTCAATAGGTTTCTTCTTTGGATCGGTCTTATTGACCAACCGCTGACGCTTTTTGTTTTCAATCTCAATGCGGTGTTGCTCACGCTGACTGTGCTGCTGATCCCCTTTGCCATCTTACCCATCTTTCTCTCGCTCGAACGCATCCCCAGAAGCCTTATCGATGCATCAACCGATCTTGGGGCGTCTGGCATGCAAACTTTTCGGCATATTGTTCTGCCTCTCAGCCTGCCCGGCATCGTGTCAGCTGCAACTTTTGTTTTCGTTCTCGCTATCGGTGATTTTCTGACACCGCAAATGGTGGGTGGCCAGAGCGGCTTTACCTTTGGACGCATCATTTACAGCCAGTTTGGGACAGCTTTTAATTGGCCTTTTGGCGCTGCACTTTCCACCATTCTCGGCATCATCGTTATTGCCGTTATTATGGTGGGTAATAGGCTGGAGCATCGCCACACATGATGCACTTATCCCGCGTGGCGCTGGTCGCGCTCTCGTTTGCTACGATGCTGGTGTTTATAGCACTCTATGGGCCATTGCTGATCCCGATCATCTCATCATTTTTCAACATTGCCCACGGTGAGGTGCAATGGCACGAGCCATCTCTATCGGCCTATCAGGCGCTGGCTCAGAATGCTGGCATACTTACGGCTGTCCGCAACACTTTGATTGTTGGGTTTTCAGCAACCTTTCTCGCATTGATCATCGGCACATTGCTGGCACTGCATTATTGCGGCGGCACTTCGCTTGCCCGTGATCTCATGCACTTCACAGTATTTTTGCCCTTCCTTATGCCACCGATCATAACCGGGCTGTCGCTGCTTATTTTCTTTCGTGAAACTGGCATTCCCCGTTCAATGCTCACGGTCATCACCGGCCATACATTATTTGTGCTGGCACTTTCCTATCGCACCATCGTCACGCGGCTGCAGTCGCTGGGACCGAGTTTGATTGAGGCTTCAACTGATCTTGGTGCATCGCCCGGGCAGACGCTCCGCTTTATCATATTACCAAATCTCGCCAGCACACTTGTTGGCGCTGGTGTGCTGAGCTTTGCGCTCTCTTTTGATGAAACCATGATCACCTTGTTGGTTACAGGAACCGATAACACGCTGCCGATCCGGCTCTGGGCGATGATGCGTCTTGGCTTTGCGCCTGATATCAATGCACTTGTCACTATAGTTCTGGGGCTAACAGTCATCTTATGCGTAGTTGCCGTCAGATTGTTACTTCCAGCGCAAACTATACAGTCGGAATAGGCCAGCAACCTTGCAATTTCATCGAGACAGACAAATATAGCTCTATCGGGCATATCGGCGATGATGCAGCGCAAGAATGATCTTTTTCAGCAAATTGAGGCAATATGACTATTTTTTCGGTTTTGGATTTGGTGCCGGTTTCTGAA
This sequence comes from Hyphomicrobiales bacterium, assembly GCA_025362535.1. Lineage (GTDB taxonomy): Bacteria > Pseudomonadota > Alphaproteobacteria > Rhizobiales > Aestuariivirgaceae > Aestuariivirga. Next base: position 2,254 of record JANYGE010000042.1, on the reverse strand, counting down.
GGCAAGACGCCAGCCGACGCGTTGCAGAATGCCCGTGAACTCGCCCAGCATGTTGAGCGCTTGGGGTATAATCGTTATTGGGTAGCTGAGCACCATAATATGGTGGGGATCGCCAGTGCGGCAACATCTGTAGTTATTGGGTTCATCGCCGGGAGCACAACAAAGATAAGGGTCGGAGCGGGCGGTATCATGTTGCCGAACCATTCTCCGCTGGTGATTGCTGAACAATTCGGAACGCTCGAATCCCTTTACCCTGGTCGCATAGATTTGGGATTGGGACGGGCTCCTGGAACTGATCGCCAGACATGGCTCGCTCTGCGGCGTGATGCGGCGGCCTCGGATAGATTTCCCCAAGATGTTCTTGAGCTGCAGCAGCTCTTGGGAATGGCACAACCAGGCCAAGCTATCCTTGCTGTTCCCGGAGCAGGGACCAATGTTCCCCTGTGGATATTGGGGTCCAGCTTATTCGGCGCGCATCTGGCCGCCATGCTTGGGCTTCCCTATGCCTTTGCCTCACATTTTGCTCCGAACGAACTGCATCATGCGCTAGCTGTTTACCGCGAGAAATTTGAACCCTCCACTCAGTTGCAACAACCCCACGCCATGGCTGGCGTCAATGTGGTTGTTGCTGATACTGATGCCGAAGCGCGCCGGCTGTTTACGTCAATCCAACAGCGCTTCACGGGCATGCTGCGTGGGGATCGTGGATATTTGCAGCGGCCCATTGATGACATCGAAGATTATTGGACGCCAGCAGAGAAAATCCAGGCTTCGCGCATGCTAAAATGTTCGTTTGTCGGGTCACCCACCACGGTGCGGGCGGAGTTGCAGAGTTTCGTTCAAGAGACACAAGTTCAGGAGCTCATGGTCGCATCGGCGATCTACGACAAAACCGCACGCCTAAAATCATATGAGCTTCTGGCCAGCATCATGGATCAGGTTTGATCTTCGAGAAGAGGTCGAAAAGGTGAACTTCATTTGAATTTATAAAACCAATGTTTGGTGAGTTCTGTCGCTGCAACATAAACTAAAACAATAGCCAGCAAGGCGGCCATCACGGGCAGCGGCAGCGGCACAAAGCCGAAGCGCTGGGTGAGTGGCCTCATGTAAGGAATGGCAAGCGCCACCACTGAAACGATAAGGCTGACGGCGATTAACATTTTGCCGGGCACGCTTCTTATGGCTAACAGGCGCGTGCGCAGGCTGAAGACCACTGCAATCTCCGTAAGCAATGAAACCACAAACCACGCGGTTTGAAATTCACGTTCGCCAGCGGCTTGGCTTGTTTGATATTCACATTGTCGGTTGAAATTGAGGGCGACTTTTGAAATGGAGAGCAGGCGTGCTGTATCAATGGTCCAATAGGAAACTCGTAAATCGGATATGTTTATATCTCCAACCACTGCTTCAACTCATACCATGATATTAGTAACAGACCTGCGAAATTTGCAGCTTCCGGAGGAGGAGTTTGGGTGGGTTTCAGTGTTTATGCGAACCCGATTGCGCAAGGGCCACACCTGCTAGCATAATGGCACCGCCCGCAACCAGCCATGGCGTGACAGGCTCGCCAAGGATGAAATATCCCGCAGCCACGGCAATCACTGGAAGCAGGTAAAGGAAGGAGCCCACGGCGGCTCCGGCCAAATGCCGAGAGCCGTAGTTCCAGAGCACCCCACCGAGGAGCGAGTTAAACGCCGCAAGATAGACGATCTCAGCCCAGGTTCGCGGGCTCGTGGTTGAAATCAGCTCGGCATAGGGAATGCTTGCCATAAGCAAAATGAGCGGTGCTGCCAACAGCATTGACCAGCCCGTGATGGTAAAGCCGGAATAGTGGGAGAACAGCGGCTTGGCACCAATCGTGTAGATTGCCCAGCAGGTGGGGGCCGCCAGCAGAAACAAGATTCCCACAGCATCGACCGGGTTCGCTGGATGCGCTGTGATGTCTGGCCAGAACAGAACTCCAGCGCCGATCAGCGATACAAATAGCCCAGCCCATATCCGCGACGATAAGGGTTCGCGCAAAGCGACCCAAGCAAGTAGAGCTATGATAATCGGCTCGACCATCGAAATCACCGTGCCTAGGCCAGCGGCGACCCGCGCAAAGCCTTGTATGGTGAACCAGCTGGAACCAAACATGCCGATCGCCGTGACGATTAAGCGTGGCCAGTGGCCCCGTGCGATGCGTGAATCCGCTGTGGTCAGCAGTCCCAATACGACCAAGGGCACCAGCACAACATAGCGCAGCGCCAGCGCA
>JANYGE010000031.1 GCA_025362535.1 Hyphomicrobiales bacterium | reverse complement strand
ACGGCTTATGTTGATGCCGATCCGATTTTAACCGGTTCGATTTCATTGACTGGTGGAAACACATTGGTGCACAAACCAGATTTGCCAAAAGGTGTTGAACCTCCCGCCGAGTTACTTGCAGCAACGTCGACCAACAATCCTGTTGTCAAGCTTGCTGGCGTTAAGAAGCTCTATACAGATCGAGTGCCGCAAAGCGCTGAGCCAGAGCTTGCTGCTGTATCTACTGCTGATGCGCCAGAAGCTGAAGCTGAGAAAATAATTGAAGTGGCCTCAGTGCCAGAGATTCCGGCCCCTCTATCAAAAAAGCCAACCAAGGTTGCTGAGCCAGAGCTTGCGGAACCAGAACTTGCTGAGCCAGAAGTTACCACAGCTTCGATTGATCCAGCCCCAGCGGCAGACACACTGAGTGGCTGGAATGTGCAGGTTGCATCGGCCACTTCAGAAGATGGAGCATGGTCGACATGGAAGAATATGCAGAAGAAGTATCAAGTGTTGTCCTCACAAAAACCTGTGGTGGTGAAGGCTGATCTCGGAGCGAAGGGCATTTTCTACCGTGTGAAATTGACTGGTTTTGACAATCAGGCTGATGCCGCAGCGCGCTGCTCAAAATTGAAGGGTGCAGGGGTTGCATGCTTCATTGCGAAGGCGAGTTGATCAGGCTCAATTGATAGCCGGAGCAACCAGCAGCAATTGTGCTTCAATCCAGCCGCGCAGATAACCTGTTGCACGCATTGCTGCGGTTTCGGGGCTGTCTAGAAAGGCCATCATTTCGCAGATGGTGCTGAAGCTCGCACCATTTTTACAACTGTCAAAAGCCATGGCTTCCTCGTCGCCTAAAATTCTGAAACGCGAAGAGTTTCCCTGCCGCCATATCAAGAGAGCTTGATCATGATCCAGCATATGTGGCTTTGGCGGCTGGGCATCGCATTTTAATGCAGACCAAATGCTGGTGGTGTTTTGCCTGAAGGTGAGGCGGGCAGCAGAAGGGTGAATCCCCAAAATCATTGAACTGAAAACTTTCGGATCCAACGCCGTCAACTCTGTGAAAGTCAGTGCCGCCGCTTCTGGAGCGTCAAAGGCTGAATTCAAAGCCAGTTCCAAAGCTGCCAGCTCTTGAATTTCCGAATGATGTGCGAACGGCTTGTAAGTACGCAAAAACTCAGCAAGATGTGTGCTGTACCAGCGCGCATTGGGATGTTCAGAGGGATGGGCTGCAATATAGCACTGTGCCATTTCGCCAAATTGGCTTTCACCCAAATATCTGCGCAACAGTTCATGGTCATTGGCGAGAAAGGCTTCGGCCTTGGTGCCACGCGCAGGCTTGCTCATGTATGGTTTCCAATTGCCCTTGGAGGCCCGCGTTATGCGGGCATCTCAGGGTGAGGCCAGTTTTATTTTCCTCAAATCCTTTTGCGCGCAGTCTCAATCAAAGGCCAATCACGAAGCTTGATGGCTTATCAACTGCTTGTGAGCAGAGTGTGATTATTTCAGCAGGAAAGTGACTTTCATATTGACGCGCCATTCGGCCACTTTACCATTCTTCACCACGCATTTAATATCTTGCACCCAAGCGCTTTCGATATTGTCCAGTGTGGTATCGGCGCGGCGGATGCCAGTTTCTACCGCATCCTCAATGCTTTTGGTGGAGCCTGCAGTGAGTTCGATAACTTTTGCGACGTTTGTCATGATCTTATCCTTTCAATATGTGGGAAACCACGAAAGCATGCTTTCGTCATCAAGTTTGCCCCTGTAAGGGTTATGCCATGACTCTCAATCTAATCAAACTCTGTGTTGGCGTTTCGGAAATGTCTGAAATGAGATCCTGGGTTGCCATTGCGAAAGGTAATGGTGAAGCTCTGGATCATGTGACGCGGATGTTCCCACGGCGCAAGGACGAGATTTTACCCGGTGGTTCGCTCTATTGGGTTATCCGCGGTTTGATCCTGTGCCGACAACCGATTGCTGATCTTGAGCCTATTACCGGAGCCGATGGAATTGACCGCTGCCGGATTGTGTTTAAGGCGCAGATTATTCCGGTGCGGCCCACGCCACGCCGGGCCTTTCAGGGTTGGCGTTATCTTACAGCGGAGGATTCGCCAGCCGATATGCCGCGCGGTGCCGCAGCGCAAGATTTAAGCGAGAAAAT
>JANYGE010000297.1 GCA_025362535.1 Hyphomicrobiales bacterium | reverse complement strand
TCAGGGAGCGTGGCTTCGGTGTGCCAAACCGAAATGGGTTTTTGGCCAGTGGTGGCTTCGAGGGCCAACATCATATCGCGTTCGCGGTTGATGCCGGGGAAGGTGATGACGGCGGATTTCATCAAGCGTCTGTAAGCCCGACGCGCTTTTCTAGTCTTTCCATCCGGTCCTCTAAATGATCCATTCGTCGATTAAGGCTCCCGATGCCTTCTTCCAAAGTGGTCATACGATGCTTTATTTCGCGCACGTCAAATTTCAGTTGCGATACGTCGCCCTGAATTTGCTTCAAAACCTCGTAGATCAACTCGTTGGTAACTTCGACCATTTTGAACCTCTAGCTCAGTTCAATATCATAATTCTCGATCACTGTGTTTGCAATCAGCTTTTCGCACATTTGCTTAATCGCTTCGTGGGCTTTGGATTTATCGATTTCCGCCACATCAATCTCGAAAAACTTACCTTGGCGAACGCTATTCACGCCAGCAAAGCCGAGCGAGCCCAATGCGCCTTCGATGGCTTTGCCCTGCGGGTCTAACACGCCGTTTTTGAGGGTGACTTTGATTTTGGCTTTCATGATGTGCGTCCGTATTTGTTGTAACAAAGAGACCTCATTCGCCCTTCGGGCACCTTCTCCACTTTGTGGAGAAGGGTGAAGTTTAGCTGTGGCCCCTAAATATTGCCCTTCTCCTTTGGAGAAGGTGCCCGAAGGGCGGATGAGGTTCCTTTAGTTTAAGTTCAGTCGGTTTTCACCAGCTTCGGTTTGCTGCGTTCAGGCTGTTCATTGGGTTGGATAATGCCCAAGCGCCGTGCCACTTCGTGATAGGCTTCGACCAAGCCGCCCATATCTCTGCGGAAACGATCCTTGTCCATCTTATCGAGCGTTTTGGTGTCCCAGAGGCGGCAGCTGTCAGGGCTGATTTCATCGGCCAGAACGATTCGCATCATATCGTTTTCGAACAACCTGCCGAATTCGATTTTGAAATCGACCAGTTTTATGCCGATCCCCAAGAACAATCCGGTCATGAAATCATTGATCCGAATGGCCATGTGCATCATGTCATCCAATTCCATGGGTGTGGCCCAGCCGAAGGATGTGATGTGCTCTTCGCTCACCATCGGATCGCCCAGTGCATCATTCTTATAATAGAATTCAATGATGGAACGCGGCAGAACATGGCCTTCTTCGAGGCCGAGTTTCTTGGCCAATGAGCCAGCGGCGATATTGCGCACCACCACTTCAAGGGGAATGATTTCAACTTCGCGCACCAATTGCTCGCGCATATTGAGGCTGCGGATGAAATGGGTTGGAATGCCGATTTCATTCAGGCGCGAGAACAAATATTCGCTAATGCGCTGGTTCAGCACACCCTTGCCTTCGATCACGGCCTTTTTTTCCGCATTGAAGGCTGTGGCATCGTCCTTGAAGTGGACAATCACGGTGCCTGGCTCTGGACCCTCATAGAGAATCTTGGCCTTACCTTCATATATGCGGGTTCGCCTGCTGTTCATGGAGAGAATCCTCATCGACGCCCTAACTGTTCAACCTGTTTAGCACGGCGCTCGCGTTCCCCTAGAGGAAGTTCACCCGTGTTGATAATTTATCTGCCTCTTAGCGGGAAATGCTGCGCTGCACAATCATATATATGGGGCCGGCACTGTTGATTTGCCATGGCAGCATGGCTATCTGGTTGCAGAGGCATTTGATTTGGAGTGGTGGCTGTGACGACATTTGATAAGCGCGAGCAAGGTTTTGAGAATAAGTTTGCTCATGATGAGGCAACTTTATTTAAGGCCACAGCCCGGCGCAACAAGCTTTTGGGGGCATGGGCCGCTGAAAAGCTTGGTCTTTCTGGTGATGCTGCGGCGACTTATGCCAAGAATGTGGTGATCGCTGATCTCGAAGAAGTGGGCGATCATGATGTGGTGCGCAAAATTGTTGCTGATTTTGCCGCAGGCAAAGTGAGTGTTTCGGAGCAGGAGATTCGTGCCACCATGGATCAGTTGATGAAGACTGCTCTTGAGCAGGCTAAGGCGAGCTAATCATGACGGGCTTGCGCGACAGACTTCACGACGGCAAGCCGTTTTTATTTTCATGGATGAGCATGGCTGGCGCTCAATTGGCGGGGCAAATGGCCCGCCTGCCGCTGGATGGCGTGTGCCTGGACATGCAGCATGGCATGATCGGGTTTAGCGATGCCGTGCCGATGATCTCTGCCATTGCGGGGGTTAGCAAAGCGCCGATTGTGCGCGTGCTGTGGAATGATCCTGGCTTGGTTGGTCAGGCGTTTGATGCAGGCGCATCCATCGTGATTGCCCCGATGATCAATTCGGTGGCGCAAGCGCAGGCTTTGGTGAAGGCGGCCAAATATCCGCCGATTGGCCAGCGCAGCTGGGGCGGTTATACCATGTTGCAAGTGGCTAAAACCACGCCTGCTGAATATCTCAAAATGGCAAATTCCACCACCTTGGTTTTTGCCATGATTGAAACGCGCGAAGCTTTGGATTTGGTTGATGAGATTGCCGCCGTGCCGGGGCTTGATGGGCTGTTTGTGGGCCCGAGTGATTTATCGATTGCGCTTTCAAATGGGGCCGGGATTAACAAAACCGCGCCTGAAGTTTTGACGGCGATGGATAAGGTTGCAGCGGCCTGCAAGCGCAATGGCCTGGTGCCCGGCGCATTTGCTGGAACACCTGAGGTGATGAGCCAATATATTGCGCGCGGCTTTAATTTCCTTGCGGCGGTGGTGGATGTGGATTTGTTGCGCCAAGGGGCTGAGGCTGCCGTTAAAGGGATCAGATAATGGCTCTTCAGAACTCGCATGCGGCAATTCTTGATCGCCTGATTGATATGGTGCATGCGGCGGGGCCGGTGGCAGCGCAGACCGATAAATACTTCACCAACACCTCGCGCATTGTCGATGCCCATGGCGATCAGCGCGTGACGTTTGCGATCTTCATGCGCAGGCGTGTGGTGGCGGCCTTGGAGCCTGCGATCCGCCTGATCAAACGCTTTGTGCCGGATGCCGAAATCAAGCGCTTTGTCGAAGAAGGCGAGGTTGTTCCCTCCGAACATAAATTGATGGAAGTGACGGGCAGCATGAAGAAGCTGTCAGAAATTGAAACGCTGCTTTTACAAAAAGTGGGCTTTCCCTGCGTCAGTGCCAATAATGCTTATGAAATGTGCCGGGCTATTCCATCCGCTTCATTTATGGATATGCATGCGCGCCATGGTTCGGGCGCTGAGATGAATATTCTGGCCGCTTATGGTGCGATGGTGGGCAGCGAAGCGGCCAAGAAATCAGATAGTTCGGTCAAAGGTTTTGTTGGGTCATCACAAGATTTAACCTCGCCATTTTTTGGCGCAGCTCATGGCATGGGCACCATGCCGCATGCGCTGGTGGGCTATGCTGGGGGCGATGTTTTAGCGGCCATGAAAATGTTTGCTGAAACCTTGCCCGATGCAAAATCTTTGATCGCGTTGGTGGATTATACCGGCGAAGAAATCAGTGACTCGCTGCGCTGTGCCAAGTGGTTTTACGAAGAGGCCACATTGGACAAGCAGGGCAAGACATTCGGCATTCGTTTGGATACCCATGGCGGGCGTTTTGCTGAAGGGCTCGACTATGAAAAGTCGGTCGATGTTGTTGGGCAATGGCTCAAGGTGCTGGGCGAGTATAGCATTGTAGAAACCGTGTTGGGGGGCAGGGCTTTCCAAATGGATCCCGGCAATATCCTCGTTGATAAAGTGCGGCGTATTCTGTTTGGTAAGGGTGTCTCAGTTGCTTCCATCATCCATGCGCGGCTGGCCTTGGATGGGGCCGGATATAAGGCCGCGATGATTGTTGGCTCTTCCGGATTTGACCCGCAAAAATGCCAGATTATGGCCGCTGCAAAAGCCCCGATTGATATGGTGGGAACAGGCAGTTTCTTGCCGGCAACGCTGACTGAAACTTATGCCACCGCTGATATCATTGCCTATAATGGCGTGAAACGGGTGAAAGTTGGCCGCGAGTTCCTGTTATAATTTTGTAACAATTGCGCGAATCTAAGTTTAATGTAATACAACCTGATACTGCTTAGCGGGGGCTAAACACGTCGGAGGAACTTGGTGAAGAAAATAATTTTGGCGCTGGTGAGCGTCCTTTTGATGCTTGGGGTTGTTTCAGAACCAAGTTTTGCGCGCAGTCTGTTTTCGAGCCATCCAAAACACCGCGTTGTGCATAAGCCGGGAGGGCCAGCTATTGTGGTGGTCAATGTGGATATTTCATCCCAGTCTATGTATGTGCGCGTCAATGGTTGGCCCTCTGGCTCATGGCGAATTTCATCGGCCCGTTCTGGTTATCATACCCCGCGCGGGTCGTACCGCGTCACCCGCACGGCGGCGGTTTATTTCTCCAAGAAATATGATAATTCGCCCATGCCGCATTCGGTGTTTTTCTATGGCGGCTATGCCATCCACGGAACTTATCATGTGGGCTCTTTAGGTAAACCAGCCTCGCATGGCTGTGTGCGCTTGGCCCCCGGCAATGCCGCAAAGCTCTATGCTTTGGTGCAGGAATATGGGGCCTCAAGCACCCGCATTACCATAACGGATTAAGATGGGTCGCGTTGCTTTAATCACGGGCGGTGCCCAAGGCATTGGGGCCGCCACGGCCAAGCAATTTTTACAAGATGGGTTTAGCGGTGTTGTCTTGCTGGATCGCAATGCCGAGCGTCTGGCCATTGAAGCAAAAGCTTTGCGCAGTCTTGGCCGGGTTGAGGTTTTGGCCGCTGATTTACGCGATGCCGCAACGCCAGCCAAGGCAGTGGCTTTTACACTCGAGAAATTCGGCAAGATTGATGTGTTGGTGAATGCGGCGGGAAACACCGCGCGCGGCGGCATTGCCGATACAACACCTGAAATTTTTCAATCGCTGTTTGATGTGAATGTGAAGGCGCCTCTGTTTTTAATGCAGGAAGCGGCAAAGCCGATGGTTGCGGCCAAGCAGGGCGTGATCATCAATGTGGCCTCGATGATTGCCTATGGTGGGCCACCCAATTTGGCAAGTTATAGCGCGTCAAAAGCTGCTCTCGTGATGTTGACCAAGCACGCGGCCAACACTTTCAAGCGCGATGGTGTTCGGGCCTTCTGTGTGAATTTAGGTTGGGTGAACACCGAAGGTGAGCGCGCCTTGCAAACCGGTTTCCATAAGCTGCCCGAAGATTGGCATGAAGCCATCGGCAAACGCATGCCATCAGGGCGCTTGATCGTGCCGGAAGATGTGGCAGGCCTGATGGCTTATCTCGTCTCCCCTTCGGCTTCGATGATGAATGGCGCCGTGATTGATTACGAGCAAATGCCAACAGGTGTATTTGATGTGCATCCGGTTTTAGATCCGGAATAGATTTAAAGAATCTTCCCCCACTTGCAACCGTTGCCGCCCTCCTTCGAGGCTCGCAAGGGCTCGCACCTCGAAGCATAAGCCCCGAATCCACCCCTAACTTTGCGCAATCGCAGAATCGCGACCGAGTTGGGCTTCGGCTAAACACCAATTGCGAAAGGCGTTGACGATGGGCGCATCGGATGTATCGAGCCTGGTAATCAGATGATAGGAAAAGGCGCTCGGGGCCTTCAATGATAATTCAAAGGGTTTGACCAAGCGACCAGCTGCCAAATCATCGGCAACCAGATTGGAATCGCCCAATGCCACACCTTGGCCATCCAATGCAGCCTGAATGCCCAGCGAGGTTTGGCTGAAATGCAATCCGCGCTTATCGTCAAAATCTAAAATGCCCGCAGCTTGCATCCACATGCGCCAATTGGGCCACAGCGAACCTGCATCCCAATCCAAATGAATCAAAGTGTGGCGCAGCAAATCGCGCGGGGTGCGCAGTGGCTTTTCCTTGGTAATCAAAGACGGGTGGCACACAGGCGACAGGCTATCGCGGAACAGCAAATCAGAGCGTAAGCCTTCATATTTGCCTGTCCCGAAGCGAATGGCCACGTCAATATCATCGCGGTCAAAATCAACCAATGCGCTCGACACATCAATGCGCACGTCGGCACCGGGCACGGCAGCAAGAAAACCATCAAGGCGCGGCACCAACCATTTGGCCGCCACGGAAGGCGTAGATGTCACGCGGATTTGGCTGCGGTTTTCCATGCGCTTGATGCGGTGCAAAGCGCGGGTGAGCACTTCAATCGATTCATGCGCCGCCGTGTGTAAAATTTCGCCTTCTCGGGTCAGGCGCATGGAGCGGCTGGTGCGCACGAATAGGGAAATGCGCAATTGATCTTCAATCTCTTTAATCTGGTGGCTGATGGCTGCAGGGGTAACACCCATAGCTTCGGCGGCTCTGGTGAAGCTTAAATGCTTGGCCGCCATATCAAAGGCGCGGAGTGAACGAAGGCCGGGGAAGTGCTCAATCATGGCGAAAAAACGTCCATCTTCAAATTATACTTGATGATCGTGTGAGAATTAGTCGTTTTACTCGGATAAAGCAACGGCATATATATTGATCATCAACAAAAGTTAATGGAAGTTAAGAACTATGACACGCGCTATCAGCCTTGCTCTCTCCCACATCGAAGTCCGCACACCGGCCTTCCCAAGCTTTGAAAGCTTGCGCAATATGGTGGGCCGCGCCACCAAGGTGGATGCAGCTGCCGCAGCTATCTATTCCAACAATGAAGCCATTCGCGGTTCTGCGCGTGGCTGGATGGTATAAGCCACTTCTCGGTCGCCCCCAAAGCGATAAACTGCCCCGTCTGTTCATATGCAGACGGGGCCTTTCTTTATTTGCCCTTCCAAACGGGCTTGCGCTTTTCAGCAAAGGCCTTGGCACCCTCCAATTGGTCTTCGCTGGAGTAAAGCTTGTCCACTGTTGGCAGTTTGCGCTTGGTCACTTGGTGAAACGCTTCGGCCACTGTGAGATGGGCGGTTTCTCTGTCGATTTCTTTGATGCAGGCAAATACCAGCGGTGGGCCATCTGCCAATTGCTCAGCCAGTTCGCGCGCGCGCGCCATTAACGTATCGGCGGGCACCACTTCATTGATCAACCCCCAATGCTTGGCTTCGGTGGTGTCAATCACCCGTCCGGTAAACAGCAGCTCCATGGCCACATGATAGGGAATGCGGCGCGGTAGCTTGATGGTTGCCGCATCAGCCACGGTGCCGGAGCGGATTTCAGGCAGAGCAAAGGTTGCATGTTGGGCTGCGATAATGATGTCGCAGGAAATCATAATCTCAAAGCCACCGCCAAAGGCCAATCCATTGACCGCACAGATCACCGGCTTGTTCAGCCCCGGCAATTGCTGCAAGCCACCAAAGCCACCCACTCCATAATCTGAATCCGGCGCTTCGCCGAGAGCTGCGGCCTTCAAATCCCAACCCGGGCAAAAGAATTTTTCGCCAGAGCCTGTAAGAATGGCCACGCGCAATTCCGGATCATCGCGGAACGACGCAAAAATATCGCCCATGATGCGCGATGTTGCAGCATCAATGGCATTGGCCTTGGGGCGGTCAATGGTAACTTCAAGAACGGCACCCCGGCGGGTGGTGTGGATGGGAGTTGTCATGGGATTAAAACTTCTTTGTGCTTCCGGCTTTTTTCAAAATGCCATTTGCGGTGTGACGGCTGTAGAGATTTCGGGGGACTGTTACAGAAACTTGGGAATGCGCATTGAGCCATTGCTCATGCGAGCCTTTTGCCTGTCGCTCATATGCAAAACCCAAATTTGAAAGCTCTTTCACCAGTTCCTTATAAAAACCAACTGGCATTTCAGGCCGCGTTTGGCATCTGTGTCGGCGGCATCCATGTGACCATGGCGAAAAGGTCTTCAGGAGATTTGGAAGCAAGTTCGGGTGAGGTATTATGGTTTGCAATAATCATATCGCGGGCGAGTTCAGGCATAATTTCTTCAAACTCAGCCAAATCCTTTGTCTCGATAAAGAGGCCCTCAATATCGGTTTCGGAGTACCAGACTTTAGCTTCTGTATCCCAATGTGCTTTTACATAAAAGGTACGCTTCATTTCATTGTCCTCCACTTTCGGAATATAAGCCAAAACGATGTTATTGCAAACTACGTTTCTTTCTTAAACTTAATCAATGCATCCGCCGCAACGGCACCTTTGGGCAATACGAAAAGCGGATTGATGTCGAGTTCTTCGATGTGGTCTTTATAAGTAGCGGCAAAGGCGCATACCGCTTCGATGGCTTTGACGGTTGCGTCTTGATCGCCGGATTTTCCACGGAAGCCCTCGATCAGTGTCCAGATGCGCAAACTCTTCAGGGCACGGAGGATTTCAGCTTCGTTGGTGGGCAACAGCAAGGTGACGGAGTCTTTCAGCAACTCAGTGAAAATGCCGCCAGCGCCGATCACCAGCGCCAAGCCGAATTGCGCATCGCGCGTCAGTCCGATGATGAGTTCAGCCACGGATCCCTGCACCATTTTCTCGATCAACAGTTCATTGCCAAGCTTGGCCATGCGGGTGGCAGCGGCTTCAACTTCGGCTGCAGTTTTGAGGTTGAGAGCAACACCCCCCATTTCGGTTTTATGCAGAATGGTGGTGGAGGAGATTTTAACGGCGACGGGATAGCCGAGTTTTTCGGCGACTGTGACCGCGTTCGTGGGGCTGCAAACTTCACCAGCAGGAACAGCCAGCCCAAATTTTTTGAGCAACTGCTTTCCCTCAAACTCTGTCATCATCCCCAACTCCGTCATCCCTGCGAAGGCAGGGACCGAGC
>JANYGE010000466.1 GCA_025362535.1 Hyphomicrobiales bacterium | reverse complement strand
GAAGAAATCAGCGCCCGCTAAAGAGGTGGTGCAGAAAGTGCAAGATATCACGTATAAGGCTGGCGTGATGGTCCGCACGTCAGGGCCAAATATCATTTTATCTCCTCCATTGATTATCACCACAAAAGATGTGAATCGTATCATCTCCGCATTAGATGAAGGACTTTCCGCGTGAGTTCAAACACCGAGCTTTTAAAACGCCGTGAATATCTGCTCGGCCCGAATGTGCACGTATTCTATGATGATCCCGTACAGTTGGTACGGGGTCAAGGTGTGTGGGTCTATGATGCGGATGGTCGCAAATATCTCGATTGTTATAACAACGTGCCACATGTGGGCCACTGCCATCCGCATGTGGTAGAAGCCATCTGCAAACAAGCCGCCACCCTTAACACCCACACGCGCTATTTGCATGAGGGCATTTTGAATTATGTGGAACGGCTAATGGCAACCTTCCAAGGCAACATCACATCAGCCATCATGGTGTGCACGGGCAGCGAAGCCAATGACATTGCATTGCGAATGGCCCAGGCTGTGACTGGCAAAACGGGTATTATTGCAACAAACCACACTTATCATGGTAACACAGCGGCAGTCTCGCAGCTCTCAACCACCAAGCCTCCCATTGGTGGTTTTGGCGGACACATTCGCCATGTGACAGCACCCGATAGCTATCGTCCAACAGGTGGCAGCGCTGAAGCCCATGCCAAAGCTTTTGCCACTGAAGTTGAACTGGCCTGCCAATCACTGATTGCGTCGGGCCATGGTGTATCGGGCATTATCGTTTGTCCAAGTTTTGTGAATGAAGGTTTTCCTGATTTGCATTCTGGCTTTTTGGACGGAGCCATTACTGCTGTGCGCAAAGCTGGAGGGGTGATCATTGCTGATGAAGTTCAGCCTGGATTTGGGCGTATTGGATCGCATTTTTGGGGGCATGAAAAGGCAGGCTTCATGCCGGATATTGTGACGATGGGAAAACCCATGGGCAATGGTCACCCGGTGGCCGCAGTGGCCACATCGCTCGAAATTATGGGGGCATTCCGCAACGCCTTTGGATATTTCAATACCTTCGGAGGCAACCCGGTTTCATGCGCAGCAGCCAGTGCGGTGCTTGATGTAATTGAATCTGAGAACCTGCAAAGCAAGGCACGAGAAACCGGAGATTATGCCCGCCTTGGGCTTAAAAAGCTCGCCGAAAAACACGATATCATTGGCGATGTGCGGGGTTCTGGTTTGGCAATCGGCGTTGAATTGGTTTTAGATCGTAGTACTAAAAAACCAGCCAAAGCAGAGGCTGATCGCGTGGTCAACTTAATGCGGCAACATGGGGTCCTCCTCGGAGCAAATGGCATAGGTTATAATGTAATCAAAATTCGTCCGCCCATGCCCTTTGGCAAACCAGAGGTAGATTTGATGTTGTCCACTTTAGATGTGTGCTTGCAGGCACTGTGACTTTGAATGCTTCATTGGCAATTGCTCACAAAGCAATCAAACACTGGGATTGTATTGTTGGCTCACCTGTATTCGTGATGCAGCGCGAAAATACCGTGTTCAAAATTGAAACAAAGTTTGGTTTTGCCGCATTGCGCATTCATCGGCAGGGCTATCATAGCCTCACCGAAATTGAATCAGAACTCCAATGGATGGCTCATCTTGTTCAGGCTGGCTTGAAGGTTCCAAAGCCTTTTCACACGCGCCACGGCACGATTGTTGCCGAAATAAAAGATGATCACCAGCAGGCCTATATTGTCGATCTGCTGTCCTGGCTGGGAGGTGAGCCGCTTGGGAAATCGAAAATTCCTCTGGCCCATTCTAAAGAAAATTTGATCGCGATTTTTTTCGAACTCGGTTGCAGCTTGGCACACATGCACAATGCTTCTGATCAGTGGAGCTTGCCAAATGGATTTCAACGCCATGCTTTAAATAAAGAAGGGTTGATTGGCGAAACGGCTGCGTGGGGAAGATTCTGGGATGCGTCTTGTCTCTCACTAGAAGAAAAATTTTTAATGAGCAAAGCGCGTAGCCTTGCAGTGGTGAAAATCGATGCCCTAACGGAAGCAGGTGCCGATTATGGGCTCATCCACGCAGATCTCGTGCGTGAAAATATCTTAATCTTCAATGGTCAAACGCGGTTTATTGATTTTGATGATGCTGGTTTTGGTTTTCGTATCTTTGATCTTGCAACAGCTCTGGTCAAAAACCGCGATGAACCGCATTATGAGGCAATGAAGAGCAGATTGTTTGAAGGGTATAAATCTGTCAGGTCGCTTTCATCTCTGGATGAAAATTCACTCGATTTGTTTTTGAGCTTGCGTGATTTTGCCTATCTGGGTTGGGCTGATGCGCGGAGAGAAGAGCCCACAATTGCGCCACGCTTCATGCAAATTAAACGCGAGACTTTGTTTGCCGCCAAGGCATTTCTAGATCGGTCATAAGTTTGGGCCGCCGCCCATTGATCATATCCCAATCAAAAGCGGAAATTATACGGGTTAGACTTTTCCGTGAATTTCGAACTTACGTTTATTCATATAGTCCTTTAAGGCATCATCGATTGCTGGATCAATGACGGGTTGCTCATATTCCGTCAGCATTTTTTTCCAAATCGTGTTGGCCCGGGCATAAGCATCGATCTTGCCACGCTCAACCCACGTATCGTAATTATCCCAATTAGAAAGCAGCGGTGTATAAAATGCATGCTCATAACGCTCCATCGTGTGAGCCGTGCCAAAGAAATGTCCGGCCGGACCAACATCGCGTATCGCATCGAGGGCGAGCGTCGCTGTTGAAACTTCAAAGGGTTCAAAATAGGCCGCCATCATTTGCAGCATTTCCGCATCGACAATCAGTTTTTCAAACGACGCGGTGAGACCGCCACCGAGCCAACCAGCGGAATGCAACACCATGTTGGCACCGCCCATGAGACAACCCCAGAGCGACATGGCACTCTCATAAGCCGCCTGTGCATCAACATCATTGGCAGCGGTCACATTGCTCGAGCGAAATGGCACGCCGATGTGGCGGGCAAGTTGGCCCGAAGCCTGTGCGGCTTGGGTATATTCCGGCGTGCCAAAAGCCGGGGCACCCGATTTCATGTCAACATTCGAGGTGAAGCCGCCATACATGACGGGCACACCGGGTTTGATGATCTGGCACAGCGCAATGCCTGCCATGGCTTCGGCATGTTGCTGGGTGAGCGCCCCTGCAATGGTGACTGGCGACATTGCGCCTGCCAGGGTGAAGGGTGTAATCACATTGCACTGGCCATGCTCGGCAAATGTCATCAAGCCTTCCGCCATTGGAATATCAAGTTGCAGGGGCGAGTTGGTGTTTATGATGCAGGTGTGAACCGGCGTATCAATGAGCTGCTCGCGGGTTTTGCCCAAGGCGATGGCTGCCATTTCCAAACCGTCAATGGCGCGTTCACGGCCCAGGCCTTGCGGCTGCCAATTCTTGTCAGTGAGGGTGATTTCCGCATAGTGCAAATCCAAATGGCGGCTGTCAGCGGGCAAATCAAGCGCCTCGAACGGACCACCACCTTCTTGGTGAATGATGTTGAGTGACTGGATGAGCTTTATGTAATCACACATCTCGGCATAAGTGCCCGCCCGCCTGCCTTTGTCGCGGTCCATCACATAAGCTGGGCCACCCACCGACGACAACACGCAGTGCCGACCGCCCACTCTAAGATTGCACTCAGGATTGCGCGCAGCCAGTGTAAACTCAGAAGGAGCTTTCTTCACCAGCGCCATGATCATGTCGCGGTCAAAACGCACCCGCATGTCACTTTCATCAATGGCCGCACTGGTCAGCCTGATTCTCAACACGTCCACAGCGGGATCGTAGGTGACTTTCATTTCGTGCTCCAGTATTTGGCAATCTTGCGCGT
>JANYGE010000447.1 GCA_025362535.1 Hyphomicrobiales bacterium | reverse complement strand
TTGCGGTAAGCTTTATTGAAGTCATAGCCATTCTCATTCATCGAGAACAGAATGCGGCGGTGCACCGGCTTCAAGCCGTCGCGCACATCTGGCAAGGCTCGACTGACGATCACACTCATCGCATAATCGAGATAACTCCGGCGCATTTCCTCTTCGATGGAAATGGGCGAAATTTCATGTGGATTGGCTGGCGGCAGACCCGCCTTATCATTATCTTTATCGGCCACGGAGACCCTGAAACCTTTATCTGAATTTAAGCAATATGGCCAATCCGCGAGCCCTAGAGAATCGCATTAAAACCATCGCCAGATACTAGACTTTTAGGGTGTCCCGAGCAACGCAGGAAACAGGTTTTAAGGCCTTTAAATACGGCGGAATGTAAAACCATTACCGCGGTAAATTCCAGCATCGCTGACAAGGCCAGAGCAACGCGCCCGACCACCCAGCCACTTGGTCCAGGCAATGCACAAACGATTGCCCGAAAGATTCCAAGTTCCGGAATCTTTTTCACTCGCTGTTGAACCAGACACCGTGCCATTGGGCTTCATCGTCACAGTCATGCTTATGGTGTTGTAAAGGGTGACAACATAGCGCCCCGGTGCCAGGTGTTGCAGCTCGGCCTTGCTGAGCGCATCCCCGGCAAAACCAGTGGAGACAAACGAGATAAACAGCGCAGCCGCTACCAAAGCAGATTTCAGGTGATTCATTTTGGCCTCAAATGATTATGTTGCAGTGCAACAATCGCTTAAATGTGGGCAAATTATGTCCGCTACTTAACTTTCCCATCCACAATCACATCAATCGGGTCCATTTCCTCATTATAAGTCGGATCAGCTTGATAGCTCATCAGCACAAAGTCACCATGGTCAAACTTCCAAATGCCATTCGATGATGCATCACCAATCCCACGCCATTTGCTAAATGATGAGATTGTTTGAGACTTTTCATCCACTTCTGAATTGATAAGCTCAGTGGACGAGGTAAAGCCCTCCACCTTCATCGATTGCAAGACCTTGCCTTCATCGTCACCCTTGGGATGCGTGATGACCAAATGCGGTTCAGCAAAGCTGAGCAAATGCATGCCGCGCCCATCGTCATGCATATAGTAAACCGTCGACTCATTGTAAGCAAACAACGAGCAGTTAAATGCAAAAACCGTTACCACGCGCTCAGGGTCTTCGGCTGCTGCCCCTTCATCCTTGTAACGGAACTTATAAACCTCGGGCTCATTGATGCCGCCGCGCGTATCTTCAACCTTATCGCACAGCCCCTGCTGGCCCGCCACAAACATGGCCTTGGCTTTTTCAATCGACGCGTCCGCAACAGGATCGACACTCTCGCCATCGCCACATTTTGGCAAAAAGCTCGCCGAATAATCATCCGCCTTCGCAGGTTTCAGAGCGCCCTTGTCAATATGCAAAGGCCGAAATGGCGGCTCTTGAATGGCACCATTCACCGCCCGAACCGTGTAACACCCCGAAAAATATTTGGCGTTGCCTTTACTATCCGTGGCTTTAATCGCAGTTGGCACCGAATAGTAAACTGAGCCTGCCCCAGCATCCGAAAAAACTTCACCAGTAATCACATCAACGCGCGCTGTATCGGCAAAGCCCTTTTCATAGGCGGCATAATCCTTCGCGGGCGGAGTTGTGAAATAATCATAAGCCCGCGCATATTCATGCAGATTGATCGCATTATAAAGCGATCTAACCACATTTGCCGCAGTGCTGCGGTCATCAAGGTAAGCGTCATCAGCAAAGGCCACGCTGGTGAACGCAACCAATAGAAGTGAAGCAACAAAGCGAATCACGGCGCTAGTCCTCAAAACGGAACTTCATCATCCAAGTCACGATTGAAACTTGCAGGCTTTGCCGCAGCACGCGGGCGCTCCATCGGGCTCGATGAGCCAAACTCATCACCGCCGCCATAGCTGCTTCCCGATGAATCGCCACCACCAGGCTTGCTGCCCAGCATGGTCAGGTTGCCGTTGAAATTCTGCAACACCACTTCGGTGGTATATTTCTCAACACCATCCTTATCAGTCCATTTGCGCGTTTGCAGCGAGCCTTCAATATAGACCGAAGAACCTTTCTTCAAATATTGCTCAGCCACTTTGGCAATGCCTTCATTGAAAATTACAACGCGGTGCCACTCGGTTTTTTCCTTGCGCTCACCTGACGATTTATCCCGCCAATTTTCTGATGTGGCGATTGTGAGATTCACAATCGGCTTGCCATCCTGCGTGTGGCGCACTTCAGGGTCCTTGCCCAAATTGCCCACCAAAATCACCTTATTGACCGAACCTGCCATAATAATACTCCCGTTTGAACCTTCCTAGTCCATTTCTCTACCAAGCGCACGGTCTGGCTTCACACCGTCCACAGTTCTTGTTATGTTCTAGTTTTGGGTAAAAAACAAGGCCCCGGAAATTCCGGAGCCTTACTTTTCGTTTTTCATGGTCTTAAGCGCGACCAAGCATCTTAACGAGCTTGCTAAAACGGTTTTCAGCGGTCTTGTTAGCAGTTGCAACAAAAGCCTGTGGCTTTGCGTCATGCATCATCGCAGTGCTATAAACCTCTGAATAAGCATTAAAAATCCAGTTGTTCATGATAGTCTCCTTCGTGTTAAATCTCTTGTACTGTAGATACGCTTCGCACCCGCAAACTACAAACTGCTAAAACTGACATGACACATAACAAAATGTTACGTCACTCCCGAATAATAGGTGTATAATAAAACGATGGCACGACGACTCCCCTCCCTGAATGGCCTCAAAGCCTTTGAAGCTGCAGCTCGAAACGAAAGTTTCACCGATGCGGCGGCGGAATTGTTTGTCAGTCACGCGGCCATCAGCCGCCACATTAAAGAGCTGGAAGAATATCTCGGCACCCAACTGTTTACACGCACGGGCCGCGGCGTAGAGCTCACCGAACCCGGAACAAGGTTCGGCGCACAGCTCACCCCCCTGTTCGATCAACTGGCCGATGCCGCGCGTGAAGCGGCTGCCGTGGGTGACGTGCGCTCGCTCAATGTCTCGGTTGAACCGGCCATCGCCTCGCGGTGGCTCGTCGGGCGCTTGGGCCGCTTCAATGACTTACATCCTGATATCGAGCTCAATATTGATCCTACCTCGCGCCTTGTCGATTTCTATGCTGATGACGTCGAACTGGGTATTCGCTATGGCTTGGGCCGTTGGGAAGATGTCGAAGCAGTCAAGCTTTCTGACGTTGTAATATTTCCGGTCTGCGCTCCAAAACTAATCAAGGATGATGGGGCCATAACTCCAGCTGGACTCTCGGAATATAATCTACTGCATGAAGACCGTAAACAATGGTGGGCGGAATGGCTCATTGCGGCGGGGGTTTCCGGCGTTGAAGATTGGCGCGGCACCACATTTCAAAATCATTTGGCTTTAGAGGCCGCCGAAGCGGGGCAAGGCTTTGCGCTGGGAGATCAAATCCTCTGCACAGATAGTTTGCTCGAAAACTGGCTCGTCCGCCCTTTCACTTTCGATATGAAAGACCACGGGGCCTATTGGGTGGTACGCAAAAAGGGCAGCCGTGAATCAGCCCCTGCCCGCGCCTTTCGGGAGTGGCTGATGGGAGAAGTTGTGGAAACCAACAGAAAGTTTCAACAATTCAAGGCGCAACACTTGAAGCCACCGTCAAAGTAAGCCACCACAGGAGAGTTCAAAGAAAGCGAATCTCCAATGGCCAAAACACCAAAATATGATTGCCTGAAATGCCCAGGCTATTGCTGCTCTTACCCTGTCATCGAAGTGCATGACCGCGATGCAACCCGCATCGCCAAGTATTTCGACATGGCCCTGGAAAAAGCCGAAAAAAAATTCTTCAAAAAAGCCCATGGCTATAAGCGCATCATGCGCCGCAAGGCCGATACGATTTATGGAAAAATCTGCCAGTTCTTCGACACCGAGGAACGCCGCTGCACAATATACCATGCGCGCCCATCCACCTGCCGTGTATTTCCTGGTGAAGGCCATTGTGGCTATTATGATTTTCTGAAGTTTGAACGCGCCGGGCAGGAAGACGAGACGTTTGTTTCAGTAACTGATCACAGCGAAAATTGATCTGTACACAGAATAATATCGCAATTTTAATGAACCAGATTTAATCTACATTACTCGCATTTAACTACCAGCATGGCGAACCCGCGGGTAACTTTAACCCACGCAAGCAAATCAGTTTGCCTGCCGACTAACAAACGCAACGTTGGTCAAAATTAGAATGAACCATTATCAGGAGTTAAACCATGAACATTCGTGTTCTCGTGGCCAGTGCATTTGCGCTTGGCGTTCTTGCAACCGCTGCAAATGCCCTCACAATCGTAAATGAGGACAACGCAGCCTACACTCTAAAAATCACACCAAAGACTGGCAAGGCTGTTGATCTCGCCGTCAAAGCTAAGGCTTCAACTGATGTTGATTGCAAAGATGGCTGCACCGTTGGTCTCAATGGCAAAACCCAAGCTTTTGACGGCAAAGCCGTGAAGTTCATGATCAAAGGCGCTGCCATCGTTCTGAAGTAACTGTGTTCTGAAGTAACTGTTCTGAACCAAATCCTTCTTTTCCCCTAAAACAAAATAACCAAAGGAAATATCATGTTGAAATCAATTCTCGCTGCCGCCCTTCTCACCTCTGTTCTCGCAACAGGCGCAATGGCTGCTACACCAGCAGCAAAGCCACCAGTTGTTGCAAAGCAACCAACTGTTCTCGTGCACAAGACTGCAATGAAGAAGAAGATCATTCATCATTGCAAAAAAGGCATGCACATGAGCAAAGGCAAATGCGTCGCCACAAAGATGTAATACACTGACAAAAAATAAGCCCCGCTGCGACACAATTGCGCCAGCGGGGCCCTCATTAGATCGAGTTTTAGCTTGAAGTGATCCGGATGAATCCGAACCTGTTAAACGTAAGAACGTTTGAATAGAAAATTACTTGTTTTCATTTAGCAATCCGGCCCAGCGCTGCAAATATTCAGTCGGCAGTTAAACCGAAAAGTGATCGCGAAAAACTCGTGATCTTTATGGGTGCTTTGGTGGAGTCATAGCTGCTCCTTACTTGTTAAACTGAAGGCCCAAATCAGCGCCAATCACTGCTGCTGATGAATTAGATGTTGGTCTCATTAGAAGAAAAGTCAAGAGTGATTTGAGTTGTGATTATTAATTCGTAAACTGACTTGCTCCAACCAAAAGGGGCTTCACCCACCCCGCACAAATTCTGTAATCTCCCGCAAAAATACATCACCAAATTGTTCCTGCTTGGCCTCGCCCACGCCATGCACTTCGCCGAAATCCCAGCGTGTCAGCGGAATTTTTGCGGCCATATCAATCAGGCTCTTATCGGAAAAAATAACATAGGCTGGCACACCGCGTGATTTAGCCAGCTTCATGCGCAATGTTTTCAAGCGCACCAATAAGGCTTCCGAGCGCGGATCAAAATGTGCCGTGGCAGCAGCAACTTTCTCTTTCCTCAGTGTACGGACGGTTTTGCGATCACCGCTTTGATCAAACGACACATAGCCCAAACAAGCATCACAATAATTGCAAGGCTGCGTAGTCTCGCCAAAATATTGCAGCAACACCTGGCGGCGGCATGTTGGTGCTTGTGCATAAGTCACCAAGCTGCGTAAGCGTCCATGCTGCATTTTTGTGTGGCGTTCATCGCCGCCTTCATTGTCAATAAACTTGCGGCGCATCATCACATCTTGCATGCCGAAAATCATGTGGGCATCAGCTGCTTCGCCATCACGCCCAGCGCGGCCAATCTCTTGATAATAAGCATCGAGCGTGGCTGGCAGATCGGCATGAAATACAAACCGCACATCAGGCTTATCAATGCCCATGCCAAAGGCGATGGTGGCGCAGATGATCACGCCTT
Organism: Hyphomicrobiales bacterium; assembly: GCA_025362535.1. Lineage (GTDB taxonomy): Bacteria > Pseudomonadota > Alphaproteobacteria > Rhizobiales > Aestuariivirgaceae > Aestuariivirga. The sequence continues at coordinate 1,992 of JANYGE010000447.1, read as the reverse complement.
TCTCAGCCATAAAAATTTCTTGGTTTTCGGTTCGCACAGCCACGGGCAAGCCTGCATGATAGGGCAAGGCCTTATAACCTTCATCGCGCAAAACCTCCGCCCATTTCTCCACACTCTTGCGCGACAAAGCATAGACAATGCCGCTTTCATCTTTGTGGTCTTTGAGAAAATTGAGAAGTTGCTTCGTGCTATTGGTCTTCGGTTCCACCGTAAGTTTAATGTTGGGCCGATCAAATCCCGACACGAACACATCGGCCTGCCCACCAAAAATCCTCGCCACCATATCACGGCGTGTGATCTCATCAGCCGTTGCCGTGAACGCGCCAATGGGAACCCCCGGAAACGAAACCCGCAAGTTTTTCAGTTCATCATATTCAGGGCGAAACGAAGCTCCCCATTGCGAAATGCAATGCGCCTCATCCACCGCAATCATCCCAACATTAAGCCGCTGCAAAGCGCTGATCATGCGTTCCGTCATCAAGCGCTCTGGTGCGAGATATAATATGCGTGTGACGCCAGATGCCACCCGCTGCCAGATTTCAACATTCTCCTCACGCGAGGCTGCTGAGTTAATCGTCTCTGCCGCAACACCAGCCAACTTCAAGGCTGCCACCTGATCCTGCATCAGGGCCACCAACGGCGAGACCACAATGGTCAAAGCATTCTTCACCAGTGCCGGAATTTGAAAACACAGTGATTTGCCCGAGCCCGTGGGCATAACGGCAAGCACATTGCGCCCGGCCAGCAAACTATCAACAATCGCCTCTTGGCCAGGGCGAAAGCTGTCATAACCGAACACATCGCGGAGGATTTTATGCTTGGCCAAACGCTAAACCCAGAATCATTGTGGATATCCTTAAACTGCTGACACCTGATCGCCGTAAGTGCTGGCATGGTGCAAGCTCATTCTTGCCTTTGTTCATGTTTTATTCTAGTTGGTGTGCATGTCATTAAAACGAGTCATCTCCGTCCAGGGTGCGCGCGAGCACAACCTGAAAAATATCTCCGTAGAATTGCCCCGCGATAAGCTCATTGTTTTTACAGGGCTTTCCGGTTCCGGCAAATCATCCCTCGCCTTCGACACGATCTACGCCGAAGGCCAGCGCCGCTATGTGGAATCGCTCTCGGCCTATGCACGCCAGTTCCTGGAAATGATGCAGAAACCTGATGTCGATCAAATCGATGGTCTCTCACCTGCCATTTCCATTGAACAGAAAACCACCAGCCGCAATCCGCGCTCCACCGTGGGCACGGTGACTGAGATTTATGACTATATGCGCCTGTTGTTTGCGCGCGTAGGCATTCCCTATTCGCCAGCAACTGGCCTTCCCATCGAAGCCCAAACAGTAACGCAAATGGTTGATCGCACCTTGGCTTTGCCAGAAGGAACGCGCCTCTATCTGCTCGCCCCCGTGGTGCGGGGCCGCAAGGGTGAATACAGAAAAGAATTCGCCGATTATCAAAAGAAGGGTTTCCAGCGCGTCAAAGTGGATGGCGCGTTTTATGAAATCGACTCTGTGCCAGTGCTCGATAAAAAATATAAGCATGACATTGATGTGGTGGTGGACCGACTCGTGGTCGGGCCGGATCTTTCCACGCGCTTGGCTGACTCGTTTGAAACGGCATTAAAGCTGGCCGATGGTTTGGCCATTGCCGAATTCGCCGATAAGCCCTTGCCACCATCACAAACCAAGGAAGACAGCGCCAACAAAAGCGCCAATGAAACCCATGAGCGTGTAATTTTCTCGCAGCGCTTTGCCTGTCCGGTTTCTGGCTTCACCATTGATGAAATTGAACCCCGCATTTTCTCGTTCAACAATCCCTTCGGGGCCTGCCCGGCTTGTGATGGGCTTGGCACCGAACTGAAGTTTGAACCAGACATGGTGGTGCCCGATGGCGCAGTGTCTCTGCGTGATGGTGCCATAGCCCCATGGGCCAAGACGGGGGCCACTTCGCCTTACTATACACAAACGCTGCAAGCCCTCGCCAAGC
>JANYGE010000440.1 GCA_025362535.1 Hyphomicrobiales bacterium | reverse complement strand
AGTTAAGCCATCCAAGCCCGATGGAACATCGATTGAAATAATCGGCACTCTGGCATTGTTAATTTTATCGGCCAGTGGTTTTGAGAAATCACGGTTGAGGCCCGCGCCAAACAAAGCATCTATGACCAGCTCCGCGTTGGTCACATCATCTGAAATTTTAACAGGCCAGCCCCAGGCTTTTAGATAGCGCGCCACCACTGCGCCGTCTTTGCCATTATTGCCAGGCCCGCACAGCACTGTGGTTTTACGAGCCCCATAGCGGCGGATAATTTCCTCGGCCACGGCACGACCCGCATTTTCAATCAGTATTTGCTCACTAATGCCAGACAGGGCGTCAGCACGGTACATTTCATGTGGTGTGAGCAGTTCATTCATGGCAGCCAACATGTCAGAGCCGGAATGAAATTGCTAGCGCGGCTATAAGTCTGGTTCTGTGTTATAAAGCCAAATCAAGAAAATCAAAAAATGGAGCATCTCTATGGAAAATCGCATTGACCTCTCGGTCAGACTTTTGGCGCAACGTTTGCTGGAAAAGGATTTTGGCGATATTCCGGAGCGTGAAAGACGGGTGATTGAACGGGTGGCGAAACGAATAGCCATTTCACGCGACACTTATATGGATCATGAAACCACGCTGACATTCGGTGATCGGCTGGCCGATCAGGTGGCAAGTTTTGGCGGCTCGTGGAAATTTCTGATTTTGTTTGGCGTGTTCATTGCAGTTTGGGTGCTGCTGAATTCGGTCATGCTGGTTGCGGGCTTTGACCCCTACCCTTATATTCTGCTCAATCTTTTCATGTCGATGCTGGCGTCGATCCAAGCCCCCGTCATTATGATGAGTCAGAACCGCCAAGCCGTGAAGGACAGATTAGCGGCGGCACATGATTATGAAGTGAACCTGAAAGCTGAAATTGAAATCATGGCGCTGCACGAAAAACTGGATGAAATGCGCGCCAAGGATTTAACTGAATTGCTACGGCATGTGCAGTCGACCAAAGCTTAGGCTGATTTAATCCGTTCTTCGCCTTCATGGGTAAGGCTCATGTAAATCACTATTGCGGTAATCGCACCTAAGAACATCATGCTGGTGATAATGGTGCCCAGATCAAAGCCGCCATATTCATGAGGCTGGGACAAGAGATCACCAAAGGATGCGCCCAGCGGTCTGGTAAAAATATAGACCAACCAGAACCCCAAAATTGCGTCAAGCCCTAGAACAAAATAACCGAAGGTCAGCGAGGCGATGATCATGCCAAACAGGATGCCGGTGCCAAGATAACCGATCTCAAATTTTTCGGCCACCAGATCGCCCGCGGCGGTGCCTAAGGCAAATGTAAACAAGATCGCCAGCCAATAAAAGGCTTCGCGGCGATTGCTGTAGATCAAATGGATTGAAAGAGTTTTTTCGACACTAAACCAAATGGCAAATGTTGCGGCCAAAGCGATGGTGAAGACAATGGCTGAGGTTAAAAGCGGCACACCTAAATTATCAACGAGATTGTCCGTGACCAAGGTTCCAACAATACTGATCAGCACAACGGCCAACCAATAGGTCACTGGCACATAACGCTTCTGGGCAAATTGAAAGATCAAGGCCACAGCGAGGACGGCAGCCATGATCAGCGACGTCGCCGTGAGGCCAAGGCCCAGATTGACTGCGAGATAATCCGCCGCTGTCTCGCCCATGGTGACGGCCATGAGTTTGATCAACCAAAAATCAAACGTAACTTTGGGAACGCGGTTAAAGCTACTAACCGGTACTGATATTGGGCTTGGCATTTTCTAATTCCTTATTGGGCAGCCAGCGCCAGACCTTGGGCTGAAAATTCATCGGCGTGGGTGTCGTCATCCGCGTTGCAACGTTCGGTCGCTTTGGTCATAAAGTCATTTGCTGCGGCCAAATTTTCTGAAAGAATTTTTCCCGTCTTAATGGCTTGCCGCAAAGGCGTAAGCATGGTTTCACACGGGAGAGGATGGCCATTTGAATCGGTGACAGCAATGCCCGCCACCTTCAATTCGGTCACTGCAGATCCAGCCACAACAACTGGATTATCAATCGCGGCATTCAAGCCAGAAAGTGTTTCTGTTACTTTGGCCACATCAGGCGCGCCCGCCCGTAAAGCCCGAATGGCCTTATCTGCAGCACTGTCAATCACGCCCCAGGCCTCTGCGTTGAGCGGCCGCAATCTCGCTTCGCCTTCATCCCAAGCAGTTTCAAAATCAGTTATGCGCTTTTCGGCAGCAACCAGGTCGCCAGACTTGGCGATGGTTTGCGTATCAGTCACAATGGTTTTGAGCTCTGTCAAATCGCCCAAATTGACCATGGGCACGGCATGTGGGACCAGATACATCTCAATTGAGGTGAAAATTGCTACCGGAACTGCGATCAAAATCAGGGCTAAAAAAATTTGTTTCATAAGCTATCGTATTGTAGCCCGCAATTTTCATCAACTTACAATTCGTTCACGTCGTTGCGAAGACCCTTGGTCAGGCTCCCTGTCGCTGGAAATAAGGGGATGAGGCAGGCCTGCAGGGCGTGGTAAATATCGGGTTTGCCAGTGAAGAACCCTTTTATTGGTTTTAGATCCGCACCCAACTCATGGTGCCAGCCGCCCTGATTGTGGTCGATGAAATGGGTGTTGCAGAAGCCCCAAATGCGGCGATACCACTCTTCGTAAAACGGATCAGTGTCATGGGCGCAGAGAAAAGCTGCTGCACCTAAGCCTTCGGCTGCAGGCCACCATAATTTTTGTTTGAGCGCCGGTTTGTTTTGCCAATCCAGTGTGTAGAAAAAGCCGCCGTGCTCCTTATCCCAGCCCAGCGCAACGCTGGAGCGGAAAAGTTGGGCTGCTGCAGTGGGAAGCCATTCTAATTTACGATTGCCAAGTTCCCAGAGTTGCAACAACAGGCGTGACCACTCCAACCAATGGCCAGGCGTGGTGCCTGCGGGGCGGAAAATATCTGAACCCCGATAGTTCAAATCCACATTCCAGTTTTTATCGAAATGTTCGGCAACGCGGTAATCAAGTGATGCCGCATGTTTGCCAATGATGAGGCTGGCAATGCTTTCGGCCTTTTCCAAATAGAGCCGCTCTCGTGTGATCTCGAAGGCCGCCATCAGGGCTTCAGTCAAATGCATGTTTGAGTTTTGACCGCGATAGTCATTGAGGGGAGACCAGTCTTGGGCAAATTCTTCCTTCTGGGCGCCATAGGGTTTTTCCCAAAAGCGCGTCTCAAGAATTTCAGAAACATCTGCCAACATCTTATCGGCGAGGGGATGGCCAATCGATTTTGCACTGGATGCGGCAAGCAGCACGAAGGCATGGCCATAGGCTTGTTTGGTGTTATCGACAAAGCCAGCATCATTCAGCGACCACACATAGCCGCCATGTTGCGTGTCACGGTGGCTGTTCCAGATATAATTCATGCCATGATCGACAATCGCATCACAGCCGGGCCGGCCCAGCAAATGGCCAATGGTAAAACAGTGCACCATACGTGTGGTGGCGTGGAGCTGGCGGGTTTGGCCGATAGGCTCTCCTGTTTCTGAAAGTTCAAAAAAGCCACCGCGCGGATTGACGGAGGCAAATTGATAAAAATCAAAAAGCTTGCCTGCTTGTGAAGCTAGCCATTCTCGATGATGCTCGTTGTTCCGCCAAGGCGTCATTTTCATTCGTATCCCACTTCTCTTCGGTGCAAGATTCCATTCATGCTGCATTCAGGCTTAGTGATTTATTTTACAGCACATAAGCACCTAACCAAGGAGGCGCACCATGCGCAAGATTGTTTTAGCACTTTCACTCACTGCCGCTGCAGTTTTTATGGCATCAGGCTTCTCAGCCCCAGCACAAGCGCAATATTGCGAAGGTACGGTGCATGGACTTTCTGGGCATTATAATCCCGCTACGGGTGCAGGCTTTCTTGCCGTGCGCGCCAAGCCACGCGCCTCGTCTTATCAACGTGGTGAATTGTTTAATGGCGATAAGGTCGAAATTTTTGATCGCCGTGGCAACTGGTATAAAATCGCAACGGCTGAAGGACCTATGCTCGAAGGCTGGGTTAATGCACGCTGGCTTTATAACGAATGCAATTACTAAGCTAAAGCTCTTCAGCTTTACCAGCAGGTATATCCGCCATCGGCACTTACAATTGAACCGGTCATCAAGCTTGCCGCATCACTGGCCAGAAACAGGATGACCGAGGCAATCTCTGAAGGTTGGCCCATGCGCTCCATGGGTGTGCCTTCAATCCAATGTTTTCTGATTTCCGGGTCTTGGGCCACCTCGCGGGTGAGAGCGGTTTCAATGTAAGTGGGTGCCACGGCATTAACGCGCACGCCACGTTTGGCCCATTCGGCAGCGAGCGATCTGGTGAGGTGATGGACGCCGGCTTTCGAGGCATTATAATTGGCTTGTTCCTGCGGATAGTTCACTATATCGGCCGACATGGAGCCCACATTGATGATGGCCCCTGTGCCATTCTCAAGCATAGATTTTCCAAAAGTACGGCAGCACCAAAATACGCCATTGAGATTCACATCAAGAACTTTGAGCCACGTGGCATCCTCCATGGTTTCGGCAGGCTTGAAGGAAATGGCTATCCCAGCATTGTTCACCAAAATATCAACTTTGCCATGGGCTTTGAGAATTTGGCTGTGAACGCTTTCCACTTCGCGCGGATTGGTAACGTCAAGTTTGATGCTGGTTGCTTGGCGGCCGCGTTTTAACAAACTATCGCATGCTGCATCAGCAGCTGCGGCATCCATATCAGTTATGACGACGAGTGCTCCGGCCTCGGATAAGGCATCGGCTGTGGCAAAGCCAATTCCTTGCGCTGCTCCGGTAATAACCGCAACCTTGCCATCCAGTTTAAATTTTTCGAGATACATGCAGGCTCCTCCATTGAGCCAACTATAACGCAAAGCCTTACGATCACAACAGCATGTCGACTGAGAACAGTAAAGAGTAACGGCGACAGGACCATGCACCTGCCGCCGCCACCTTTACTTGAGTTTAACTTACGTAAGCACGCCGCAGCGATAAGAGGCGTTTGGCAATATCGGAAAAGCCTTGGGCGAACACTTCGGCGCTGTGCAGTTGAACTTTTTCAACATGCTCATCCTGCCCTAGAAAACGATCTTCAAACTGTTTGGTGAGCGTATCAAAAGTGGTGGTGATTTTTTCATCTTGCTGTTGCAGGCGCAGTTTGAAATCACCTTCGAGATTCTCAATCGTCGATGAGGTGTGCTGCTGTTTTTGATCAAGCTGTTCATCGATTTGGGTTTTGAAATGTTCGAATTTTGAATCGATGGCACGGAAGAGTTCGGCCATTTCATCTTTGAGCTTTTCGACCGACTGCCTTAAATCAGTATCCAATGTATCACAGCGCTCATCAAGAATTTGAATGGCGGCTTCTGAGGCCCTATCTGACTCTTCGAGGATTGAGATAAGCTCTTCCATTCTGGCTTCATGCAACCGACGTGAAGGGCCAACGAGAATGGCCCGAATTGCCGCAAGAGATTCTTCGGCATCATGATCGGGCTGCAGGGCCGCCTTCACTTTTTTGCCAAGCTTGAGTTGCTTGGTGGTGTTTGAAAAAATTGAGTCTAACTCTTCATTCGCCAGCACAAAGGGCAAGGGCGGCGTTTCATCTTCCTGCGGGTTAAATTGGGTTTGAAATCGGTTGAATTGCGTGTTCACATTGACCTCCTGTGGGATGATTTAATGTGCCGCTCGCATCGCTCCATAGAGACATGGCGCCAGACCAGCGTCACCTTTAAGTTTAACTTAAAAGTCTACAAGATCGCCACGAATATCAGGTCCGTTATTCGTAAATCTTGCACGCCGTCCTGCTTGCAACCTCGCCCAACTGGTTGATCAAATCCAGCGAGAAGCGAATTGTTAGTAAAGAATTAAGGTTAATTGTTAACCCTGCTGGCCTTAGTTCGGACATTCTCGATGGCCGCAGCATTACTTGCTAGCGCACCACCTCAACCTTAACCCTCACATCAAGCCCCGCCCAAGCCCGATCCGCTGTTAGCACCGTTGCCCCCTGCTGAATGGCCAGTGCGAGGCAGGCGCGGTCTCCGAGCGAGAGGCCACGATTTTTTGTGAGAGGACGAAGTTTGGCACTGACTAAAGCTTGATCAATGTTAAAGTCGATGATGGTATAAGCCTCAACAATCTTTAGCGCTCTAAACTCTTCATATGACGAACCGCGTTCAATAAACTTAGTAGCAACCTCAGCCAGATTCACCGAGCTCACTAATCGTGTTCCCATCCTAGAGTCGATATAGTCGGCCCCCGGCTCCACTAAAAAACTCGCTAGAATTGCTGAGCTATCAAGAACCCAAATCAATATTCAGCTTCCTCACGTGCAGCCTCTAACCTTTTTTCAGAGATGAACTCATCAACAATCGAATGAGTTTCACTGCGGTAAGGTTTCAGGATTTCTCGAATCCTAGTCAAGGCGGCATTGGGCGAGATAACGTGAAGCACGCCTTCTTTGACATAAGCCGTCACCTCTCCATCGCTGCCAAGTTCCATCAACGCGCGTGCGGCCGCAGGGACAACCAAGCGACCATCTTTACCGACTTTGAGAGTCCAGCTTTGCAGTTGAGGGGCCTGTGCGGTGCTAAAATCATAGGAGGCTGTTGGCGCTTCTGCCAATCCCCGACTACTTGCATTTTTTTCCACAATTACAATTCCTGCCATTTTTTATTTATTTGTCGTATCATAGATAAATGGCACACACCACAAAAAAGGCAAATCTTGGTTTGCTTATATTTTTAGCTGCGTGCCTTATTTTTAAGCTACACTTACTCAGCAAAACCAGTAAACTATTGCTAAACCTTTGAAATCCCTGCCCTGCTTACTTGGCATGAACCCTGCAATCGTAAATTCACGTTAACCGAGGCATTTATCCACATGAAGAAAATTGAAGCCATCATCAAGCCATTCAAGCTGGATGAAGTGAAGGAGGCCCTGCAAGAGGTGGGTATTCAAGGCATAACTGTTACCGAAGCCAAAGGCTTTGGACGCCAGAAGGGCCACACCGAGCTTTATCGCGGGGCTGAATATGTGGTGGATTTTTTGCCGAAGGTGAAAATCGAAATCGTGGTTGCCGAAGATTTGGTGAATAAAGCTGTTGATGCCATTCAAAATGCTGCCCGCACGGGCCGCATTGGCGATGGCAAGATCTTTATTTCTACCATTGAACAGGCTATCCGCATCCGCACGGGCGAGTCCGGTAACGACGCGCTATAAAAATCATACATTAAACAGACGCTAAGCAGAGGACTAAACCCATGGCTAAAGAGAATAAAGACATTGCCGCCGCCTTGCAGATGATCAAGGACAAGGATGTTAAATATGTAGACCTGCGCTTCACCGATCCGCGCGGCAAGATGCAACATTTGACCATGGATATTTCCCAGATGCATGCTGATGCTTGGGAAGAAGGCCTGATGTTTGACGGCTCGTCGATTGCTGGCTGGAAGGCCATCAATGAATCAGACATGATTTTGATGCCGGATGCCGCATCTGTTCACATGGACCCCTTCTATG
>JANYGE010000431.1 GCA_025362535.1 Hyphomicrobiales bacterium | reverse complement strand
GTTGCTGTTTGGCAAACTCGCCAAAGGCGGCACAGTGCGCATTCTGAAAAAGGATGATGGCTTGGCCTTCGATTATCTCAGCCGAGATGAAGAGAAAGCCTTACCCAATCCACCAGAGCGCAAAGCGTTGCCGCGCTCGCGCGTGGCGACGGTGAAGAAAGTGCCGAAGAAAAGTGCGAAGGTGAAGTGATCATTACGATCATTTAATATTGCAGCGCATCATTTGTCAGCGAGTTATCATACTCGCTTCCTTAGAGAATAGAGCAATCGGTCATAAGGCCGATTGCCAAAACAAATTCTCCAAGGAGCGACTATGATACCTGTTCAACATATACACCCCATGCTGGTGCATTTTCCAATTGTTCTCGTTTTTATGCTTGCAGCATTTGACGTGCTGGCAAGTCTGCGCGGGCGGATTGTTTCTGGTCGTACAGTGGCGGGCAATATCTCAACAGGTCTTGCAGTGGGCACAGCCATTTTTGCTGTTGCCACATTTTTCTTCGGAGGCTTGGCCTTAGACGTCGCAGAATCGGGCGGCTTCCACAGCGATATTGCTGAAACCCATGAAAGCCTCGGTGAGATGGTCGCCATCATCACTTCACTTTACGCCATCATCCGCGCTGGCCTGTGGTTTAAGGACTTCCGCATTTCTGGCACAACAGCTTTGGTATTTCCGCTCGTCGCTTTGGGCTGCTGTGCCCTAGTTGCTGCCACGGCTTACTTCGGTGGCCAGTTGGTCTATGAGCTCGGCGTGAATGTTGCGAAGATTGCAATGAACCAATAAAATGGGATGGACGTTTCGCAAGAGACGACCATCTTGCCACGGCATAGCTAGACACTAACTGCAGGCTGGTTCATGCTCTATATCTATAATTCAGGATGGGACCGTGGCACAATTTCGTATCCTTTCTCTAACCTGTCTGGCCATGTTGGCCTTTGCGGGCAACTCACTTCTGTGTCGCCTTGCGCTTAAAAATACGGGAATTGATGCGGCAAGTTTTACTTCAGTGCGGCTTCTATCAGCAGCGTTAACCTTATTCTTGGTGTTGCGGTTCACCAAAAAAGCCACGGCATTATCAGGAAACTGGCCATCGGCTGTGGCGCTATTCATCTATGCTGCCGGATTTTCCTTTGCTTACATTAATCTCACAGCGGCTACTGGAGCGTTATTGCTCTTTAGTTCTGTTCAGATGTCGATGATCGGTTATGGAATTTGGAAAGGCGAGGTCTTGCGCCCTCTGCAGATGCTAGGTCTGGCTTTGGCGCTTGCCGGGCTGTTGGGTCTCGTGGCGCCTGGTCTTGCAGCACCCCCATTGCTCAATGCGGTGCTGATGATTGGGGCTGGCGTGGCGTGGGGCATTTACTCACTGCGAGGACGCGGAGCAGGCGATCCAACCGCTGTTACAGCTGGCAATTTTTTACGAACAGTCCCTATAGCGATTGTTCTCAGTGCTTTGACGTTTAAGACTGTATCACTGGATACTACGGGGTTTGCCTATGCGCTGGCTTCGGGGGCACTCACCTCCGGCTTAGGATACGCAATTTGGTATCGCGCTTTGCCGGGGCTTAAAGCCACCGAAGCTGCAATTGTGCAACTGAGTGTTCCGGTTATTGCCGCTTTGGGTGGGATTATCCTGTTGGGTGAGAGCTTGAGTCTGCGTCTCATTCTTGCGTCGATTGCAATTTTATCAGGGATTGCATTGGTGGTTTACCGGAAGACTGCATCTCCGGTGAAAGCAACGTAAGACTTAGAGCGCTGCACGCAAAGCTTCTGCTTGCTTAGCCAGCGCAATATGATCCGCCATCTTGCCTGAATGCGGTTTGATGATTTGGCCTTCCAACACAGGCAAGATGTGAAAATGCAGATGAAATACAGTTTGCCCGGCCGCAGTTTCATTATATTGGCGAATTTGCACACCATCAGCGTTGAAGGCTTTCAGCGCAGCGCGCGCCATTTTTTGCGTAACGGCTATTACGTGAGCCAGAACTTCGGGATCGGCATCAAGCAAATTGCGTGATCCAGATTTTGGCACAACTAAGCAGTGCCCATCCACTTGCGGCATCACATCCATGAAGGCCAGCGTGTGCTCATCTTCATAAATTTTATGACTTGGAATTTCACCGCGCAGAATTTTTGCGAAAATATTATTGGCGTCGTAAGTCATCTCATTCTCTTTCTTCGTGCCGAAACGGTGTGTGCTCTGCCAGCACCTGTTGATTTTCATCTATAGCGCGGCGTTCATGTTCTAAATAGTCGGCCACGGCGCGCGATAGGCCGGGATGGGCAAGATAATGCAAGCTATTGGTTTTGACCGGAACATAGCCTCGCGCCAATTTGTGCTCGCCCTGCGCACCGGCCTCCACACGTTTCAAACCGTGGGCAATGGCAAAATCGATGGCTTGATAATAGCACGTTTCAAAATGTAGGCAGGGATGGTTTTCGGTGCAGCCCCAATTGCGACCATACAAAGCATCGCCGCCGATAAAATTCAAAGCACCAGCAATCGTGCGGCCCTCGCGCTTGGCCAGAATCAACAGAATATCATCGGCCATAGTCTCGTGAATCAGGCGAAAGAATTTTCGCGTGAGATAGGGCTGGCCCCATTTGCGCGATCCGGTGTCCATATAGAATTCATAAAAGGAATCCCAATGGGCCTCGCTAAGATCAGCGCCCGTTACCTGTTCAAATGTGATACCCGCATCAAAAACCTGTTTGCGTTCTTTGCGCATGTTCTTGCGCTTGGCCGAGGAGAGTGAGGCAAGAAACTCATCGAAAGATTTGTAATTATGATTCATCCAGTGAAACTGAATATCATTGCGTTTCAGCCAGCGGCTTTCTTCGGCCTCGCCATCGGTAGTGAAGGTGATATGCGCGGAAGACGCATTAACTTCACCACATAAAGCCACAAGGCCATCGGCCAAGATTTTACGATGATCGGTGGTGGCGGCAAGTAGGCGCGGGCCAGTGGCGGGGGTGAAGGGCACTGCGATTTGCAATTTTGGATAATAGTCTCCGCCAGCCCGCGCAAAGGCATCGCCCCAGGCATGATCAAAAACATATTCACCCATCGAATGGGATTTCAAATAACACGGCACAACGCCAATGGCTTTACCATCATCCTCAAGAACCAGATGCGATGACGCCCAGCCGGTTTTTGCCGTAGCAGATTTGGAGAGCTCCAATGCCAGCAAAAACGCATGCGATATGAAGGGATTATAAGGATGTCCAACAGACTTGGCGCAACTGTCCCATTCAACAGCGCTGATGTCAGTCAGGCTGGCGAGTGTACGCAAGCGCAGCGTCATTCCGGCTTAAATCCCTCAAAGGTAATCTGGTCACTATAACGCAACGCCTGAGCCGCCTCAGCTTCATTGTGGATGGTCCATGATATTACGGGATGGCCTGCATTGCGGATTGCTGTCATCTCAGCAAAGGGCAGGCCTTTAAAGTCGAAAGACACAAAATGCGGGCGCGTGCGGGCCAAATGGCTAAAACTGCGCATCGCCAAGCGCAGGCCAAGGGGTAGGGGATTGTAATAGGAATCAGTTACGCGATCAGCGGTAATACCACGCACGGTGTGTGGCGATATATCCGCCACACAAGCGATCATCTCAGGATCAAAGGACATGAGTGCATAAGGCCCATCATAGTCACGCAACTGCTTGAGGGCGCGGTGAACCAGAGTTCTATCATGATCCCAGTGCGATTTTAGCTCAATCACCAAAGTTACGCGGCCGTCCACTTGTTCCAGCAATTCGCCTAGATTTTGAACCCGGTCTTTGCCTTTTTTGAAGTCCATCTTGCGGATTTGTTTGGCTGTATAGGTTTTAACTAGACCCTTGCCATCAAGAAGCCGATCAACTTCATCATCGTGGAACACCACCGCTTTGCCGTCCGCAGTGAGCTGCAAATCACATTCAATGGTATAATTATGCTTGAGCGCCGCTGCGAAGGCGCTTTCAGTGTTTTCGATTTTCTTTTTGGAGTGCAAACCGCGATGTGCAATAGGGCGGGCAACCAGCCAACTCAGGTCACGCAACTGTGGAGAAAACCGCATGGTTAGGCAACCTCGATAATGGCTTCAATTTCGACTGGAACATTCATCGGCAGGGATGCCACACCCACGGATGATCTGGCATGTCGACCAGCCTCCCCAAACACCTCAACCAGGAAATTGGACGCCCCATTCATCACCACGGCATGATCAGCAAAATGCGCAGGGCTGGCCACAAAGCCGGTGATTTTGACAATGCGCTTCACCTTGTTCAAATCACCATCACACGCATCGCGCATCTGCGTGATGAGATTGATCGCACATTGGCGCGCTTCTGCTGCTGCGGCTTCAGGTGATACTTCTGCCCCAACTTGACCCTTAAGGTTGATTTTGCCGTTTAGGAAAGGCAACTGCCCTGAGAGAAACACTAGATTATCAGATTTCACCCAGGGCACATAATTGGCCACTGGCTTAACAGGCGTCGGCAGCTCGATGCCAAGCGATTTAAGTTTCTCGTCGATGTTCATTTAATTTGGCCTCTGATTGACAGTAATCTATGGTGCAATCATGCTAACATCGCGTGTCGCTTTGTGCCAATGCTTCGTGTTGTAAGGAACAAGATTTATGACCATGTCTTCAAAGTTACTGTTCAGCCTTATGGCCTTGCTCGGGTGTGCCCCAGCAGCAACTGCCACCACATTGGCCTCACACCGGGCACTTTACGATCTTGCTGTTTCAAAAATGAGCGGCAATAGCGGCTATTCAAACATTGAAGGCAAATTGGCTTATGAGCTAAAGGGTTCCGCCTGCGAAGGCTGGGCCGTTAGTTACCGCATTGCCAACCGTTATGTGGAAGCCGAAAAAGGCAGCCGCACTCTTGATACGCAATTGACCACCTGGGAATCTGGTGATGGCTTGGAAATGAACCTCAATCAAAAACAGTTCGTTGATAATAGCCTCGATTCGGAGGAACGGTTGGTTGTGAAACGCCCGAAGGCAGGGCAGGAAGCCAATGGCACAATGACCATGCCGAAAGAACTTGAGTTCAAGGTTTTGCCGGAAGCTCTGTTTCCGTCCACTCATCAAGCCCATATTTTAGAAGCCGCAAAGCAGGGCTTAACGCGCGATGTATCCTTGGTGTTTGATGGTTCTGACGGCGAAAAAATGTATAAGGCGATCACTTTTATTGGAAAAAAGCGTCCCCCCGGCACATTCGTTTTGGATCAATCCAATCCGCAAACCGAGACTTTGCGTAGCCTGCCATCGTGGCCCATGACGGTAAGCTACTATCCAGCCGATGATGACCAAGCGGCTTCGCCTGTCTATCAAGCCAGCTTCAATGTTTATGAGAATGGCATCTCGACTGATTTGCTGATGGATTATGGCAATTATGTTTTGAAAGGCACATTGACCAAACTTGATCTTTTGAAATCAGCGCCTTGCCCATAATCGCATGCCCCCATTTCTACTTGCGTTGATCATTGTCATTGGCGGTTACTGGTTGATCAGGAAATCATCCAAAATGCCGAAGGTAACACCTGCCATGCTGCAGAAATTAGCTGGCATGGGCATTATGGCCTTTTCCGGCTTGTTGCTCTTGCGTGGTGAGATTAATGTAGCAATTGGCCTGTTTGTGTTTGGCATGGGGCTTTATGGCAAATCCGCAATGTTCCCCGACGGCATGAAATGGGGGCAGGCGCCAAACGCCGAAGTTCCGCCTCCACAGCCTCCCGCAAGACGAGGCTCAATGAGTCGTGAAGAAGCTTTGCAAGTCTTGGGCTTGAAATCGGGCGCAACGCCAGAGGAGATCAAGCTAACCCATAAACGCCTGATCAAAGACTTTCACCCGGATAAAGGTGGATCGGACTATCTGGCAGCCAAAATTAATGAAGCAAAAGACGTTTTATTGCGTGGCTAGTTAAGACTGTGGTGATACTGGAACACATGTATCGCCAAGCTTGGCGATGCGGGCGCAGGCTTGCTTAGCGGAGGCCTCATCGAAACCGGCAAAGCGCGCGCGATACAATATTTTGCTGCCAGATTTAATGGCAATGGTGAAGGCGGGCTTATCGACCAGCTCTTGTACTTTTCCATCGCGAAGCGAAGTGAGTTTTGCCTGTGCATCGCCTTTGCTCGGAAAAGCGCCGATTTGAATATTCCAGCTTTGCGCCAATTCATTGCTGAGTTTGCTTGGCTCTGCCGATGCAGATTTTACGGCAAAGGGCAATTTTTCAGGGATTTTTTTCTTCTTGCTCAACAGGTCATTCGCTGGTGCCAAGTCTGCCTGGAGAACCTTAGGCTGACCTGTCGATGCGGTTTCTGCCACATCTTCTTCGTCAGTGCTGGCTTCAACCGGACCTTGCGAGGCTTGCTCAGCGGCAGCGGCCAACTGATCATCATTAACTGCAGGCCCGCTCGTCGAGGCTTCTTCTTTGGTTGGCTGTTCCCCAGCAACGGCCAACGGATTGATCACCCCGACACTTGAGCCTGCAACGGCTGCAACTGTTGAGCCATCTTTAGCACCCGGCAACATTTTTTCGATCATCACCATCATATAAGAATTGCGCGC
>JANYGE010000418.1 GCA_025362535.1 Hyphomicrobiales bacterium | reverse complement strand
AAGGCCGGGGTTCTGGTTTCTGCTTTGATCCTCTTGCTGATCTTGGAACGGTTGTTTCCCGCAGTGAAGTTGCGGGCGCATCTCACGCGGCTCGTTAAAAATTTTTCGCTATCGGGTTTAAATATCATTCTTTCACCTTTTATCGTTGTGCCCATAACTTTGTTGGCCGCACAGTGGCACCTCACTTGGCGGCCTGAATGGGCCACAGGTCTGGTGATTGATTTATTGCTGCTCGATTGCTGGATTTATTTTTGGCACCGCGCCAATCATGCCATTCCGCTGCTCTGGCGTTTTCATGAGGTTCATCATCTTGATGAAAGCCTGGATGTGAGCTCGGCTTTGCGGTTTCATTTTGGTGAAGTTATCTTGTCGTCACTGGTGCGCGCTGTGGTGATCTTCTTGCTGGCGATTCCAGTTTCGACAGTTGCGATTTTTGAAGTGCTGCTCACGGTGTCCGCTATGTTTCACCATTCCAATATTCGTTTACCAGTGTGGATCGAGCGCCCCCTTTCCACTGTGATCGTCACCCCTTCAGTGCATTTCATGCATCATCATGCTTTGCGTGCGGATACTGATTCAAATTATGCAGCAGGCCTTGCGATCTGGGACCGTATTTTTAGAAGCCGCAGCACACATGCGCGCACGCTTATTATGCCAATGGGTGTAGAGGGGGTGGCTGACATGCCGCTGCACCGCCTTATTTTGCGCCCTTTTTGGAGGGCATGAGGCCCGCTAGACTGATTTTAAGACCGGAGATTCTTCTATGACGACTGTGCACAGGCCATTTCGCGAAACTTTGGTCCAGCTTTTGGCAACCGTGATGATTCCATTATCGGTTGCTGGCACTGGGCTTTATTATACCCGCTGGCAGCAGAATTTGAACGATCTGAAAACCATGATCGATTTGGTGAGTGATCAAAATCCGGAGCGGCGCAAATATGGTGTTGCCATGTTCGAATATTTACTGAAAAACGATAAGGTGCCGGTCGAATTTATCGCAGCGCAACTGGCCTATGCGAATTCCTCAGCAGATAAAGAATTGCTGCCCTTGATGGAACAAGCCTTGCTTAAGGCATCAGCGCAGAATTCTAAAGTAGAGATCACCTACCGCGAGGCGTTAGAGCGCCTGCCGAGCCGGTTGTTTGTGCATACCCAAGATGACACGCAGCGCCTCTGCATTCGTACTTTGATCGGCAAAATGCGTGATGTCGATTCAACGGGTTTGGTGGTGCCGGGCTTTGCGCGCGCTACTTGGAGCGGGACGCAGCATGAGTTGCGGGTGTTTTTGAAATCGGATGAACCGCGCGGTCAGGAACTTGCAAAAATGTTCACCGATGTTGGCCTCAGGGTTACGGTGAAAGATCTTTCGGATTTGGAAAGCAGTGCCGCAAAAGCCAGGCCCAATACGTTCGAGCTGTGGTTTGGAACTGATCCAGTGCCAGCGGCTTGCAAGGTATGAATTTGATGGTCAATATTCAACTTTTGATTGTTTTGGTATTCTAAACAATCGTTAAAATTGCACAAAACATATTAAATGATTCATATCACATTTCTGGTCAAACCTTAAACACTTATGGCTTTGAAATTGCTTCTGTGGATAAAGGTTGTCCGATGGGGTTCAGAGTGACCAGAATTGGCACATGTTTTTGCGGTTGAGGCTGAAATGGCTGAACGAGATAGTTTTGGAGTGGCATTACAGCATGCGCGTGTTGCAGAAGCAGCGCAGCTTGAGGCTATTATGAATATCCGCGATGCTCGCACCCTGCGGCTGGAAAGCTTGCGCGATGCCATGCAAACACGCTTGAGCGGCAATGCCCAAGCGCAAGGGTTGTTTGATCTCACCGTGCAGCCCGGCGCAAAACCAAAGTTGTGGATTGATCTTATTTCCTCTGTGGTGATGGAGCCTGATCCGCGCACCTATCGCCTCGTGCAAGATCGTGAAAAATTTAGTGAAACGGTGTTTGAAACGTCGCGCGAAACAGAAATGGTAGAGTATCTGACGCGCTATTTGGCCCATCGTTTGGTTCTTCATGACAAGGTTTCTGCGGGGGCTCCTGCAGTGGAATCCAGCCCCAAATCCAATTATTCGCTTTTTGATATGATTTATGTTTGGTTCACGGGCTGCCTGTTTGGCGTGATGACTTTAATTTCAATTGCTATCTATTTGAAGAAATTGCATTTTTAGTCGATATTCCACTGTAATATTTTGAAACACCAATTGATTTCAAGTTTAGCACCGGGCTTTGTTACCTAGAGGCCAACGTGTTCGCAGAATCGTGTGTGAACACATTTGATTGTGAGTGTGGCTTTGATGAAGATGGGTAATTTGGCGGTGGATAGTGCTGAGGTGATTTCGAACGTTTTAATGCGTACACCTTCGTCTAATCGTGCCTTGCCGCAAGTTGTTGCTGAATTCTCGTCCTTGGCCGAAGGTTTGGATTATGCTGCCCTTGGTCTCACTGGCATGAATTTCTATTCAAGCCGTGGGGCTTTGGATTTTGTGTTGCCCTATGCGGAATTGCGCCGCTTGGCTTTGGCCACGGCGCGCAAGTTGATGTCATCGGGATTGCAGCGTTTAGACCGGGTGGCGATTG
This sequence comes from Hyphomicrobiales bacterium, assembly GCA_025362535.1. GTDB lineage: Bacteria > Pseudomonadota > Alphaproteobacteria > Rhizobiales > Aestuariivirgaceae > Aestuariivirga. The sequence continues at coordinate 1,952 of JANYGE010000418.1, read as the reverse complement.
TTGCTGAAACTGGCGCTGATTTCATGGTCACGTTTTTTGCCTGCCAATATGCAGGCTTGGTGCCATGCCCCGTGCCTTACAGCATGTATATTGGTGGCAAGGATGCTTATGAGGAACGGATTGCGGGCATGCTGCGCGCAGCTCACGCCAACGCAGTTATAACGCCCGCTGGCAATTTGGATTCAATTCGGGCCAGTGCAGCACTTGCCGATGTGGCTTATGTTTTTACCCATGATGATGTGCGGGCCTTGCCTGAATCCATGGCACGGCTGCACGGCTTTGCCGCCGATGATGTGGCCTATATTCAATACTCATCAGGCTCAACCTCAGCCCCCAAAGGGGTTTTGATTTCGCAGCGGGCGATCATTGCTAACTCTAAAGGCATCTTGCGCGATGGCATGAAAATTCGCGGCGATGATCGCGGCTTTTCGTGGTTGCCGCTTTATCATGATATGGGCTTGGTTGGCTTCTGCCTTGCCCCCATGTTGGCGCAGATCAGTTTGGATTATTTGGCGACAACGGCTTTTGCGCGCCGTCCAGCTCTGTGGTTGAAGCTGATGTCAGAAAATCGGTCAACAATTTCATTCTCACCCACATTTGGTTATGAACTCGCCGCACGGCGGATCAATGGCGAAGCTGTAACGCTTGATCTTTCAGCTTGGCGCATTGCTGGCATCGGTGGTGATATGGTGCGCGCTGATGTGCTGTCGCAATTTGCTGCTGTGCTTGATGTTGCGAAATTTAATGATACAGCATTTTTGCCAAGCTATGGCATGGCGGAAGCAACCGTGGCGATTTCATTCACTGAAGTAGATGCGCCCGTCCGCGTTGATCGGGTTGACCGCAATGCCGTTCATAAATTGAATTTGGCAGTGCCTTGTGCCGAAGGTGCCGAGGCGCGCAGTTTTGTGATTTGCGGCAAACCTATTTCGGGTCACAAGGTTGAGGTTCGCGGTGACGCAGGCCAGATTCTTGCCGAACGCCAGATTGGCCGGTTGTTTGTGTCTGGTGCCAGCTTAATGTCGAATTATTTTAATGATGCAGAAAGCACCTCTGAAGCGATTGGGGCAGATGGTTTTCTTGATACTGGAGATATGGGTTATCTGCTCGGTGGCGAGATTGTGATTACTGGCCGTGCCAAGGATTTGATTTTGCACAATGGCCGCAATATTTGGCCACAGGATATTGAATGGTCGGCAGAACAATTGCCGGAGCTTAAATCAGGCGAAGTGGCGGCCTTTGCCGTTGAGGGTTCTGATGGTGATGATGAAGTGGTTGTGTTGGTAGAATGCCGCAGCAGCGAACTTCCAATCCAAGAGGCTTTACGCCGTGATGTTGCTAAGCTCGTGCATCAAAGTGCTGGTGTTGATTGCATCATTACTTTGGTGGCGCCGCGCAGTTTGCCCTTCACCTCATCGGGTAAATTGTCTCGGGCTGGGGCGCGGAAAAAATATCTTGCTGGCGAATTGCAAGTGCTGCTTGGCTAGATCGGATACGTGATGGTTCGCAAAGTTGCACTCACAGGTGCCACTGGCTTTGTCGGTGGAGCGGTTTTGCCTTTGCTCCTTAAGGCCGGATATGAAGTTTCGGTTCTGGTGCGCCAGTCCAAGGCTGGACAATTTTCTAATAAAGTTCGGATCGTAGTGGGTGATTTGGGAAATCCAAAAGCCTTGGCTGATTTGGTTGATGGTGCAGATTGTGTGATCCATGTGGCCGGTGCGATTTCGGCACTGTCCCGCGAACAGTTTTTTAAAACTAATCTAGAAGGTGTTCAGGCGGTGTTTGCGGCGGCTGAGGCTGCTGGCGTGAGCCGCTTCATTCATATTTCATCGTTAGCAGCACGCTTGCCTGCACTCTCACCCTATGCTGCGAGCAAGCGAGCAGGTGAGGAATTCTTGCAGGCTGTAAAGAGCACCATGTCGATCACCCTGTTGCGACCATCGGCGATTTAT
>JANYGE010000332.1 GCA_025362535.1 Hyphomicrobiales bacterium | reverse complement strand
CACCTTTCCAAGGCGCCATGAACCAACCTTGGCACCGCGATTTTCCATCACCTGTTGAGACCTATGAGGGCCGCCGCATTACCTCGCTCGCATTCAATCTCACTGGTGTTGATGTAACGCAAGATATGGGGCCTTTCGAAGTTTCGATTGGTTCGCAATGGGAAGATGGACGCTCGTGGAATCATGAAATGTTTCCGGCAAAGCAGGAGTGGCCACGCTTTGCTGTGAATGGTGTGAAGAAATATCCGCTAATGGGTGATGTCTCTTGCCGCACAGCACTCACCATGCATCGGGGGACGGCACATCCGTCACCAATTGCACGGCCTGTTCTGGTGTTGGGGGTGGATGCGCCGGGTGCGGGTCATGACAAGCTGCATGATTTGATGGTCACTCAAGACTATTACGACGCATTGCCAGCCAGTGTTCGTGAACATCTTATATGCCGCGTGGTCGACAAGCTCATTCCCGTGGTGCAGAAACATGATATTGAAGGTCTCGTGATGGGAGCAACAGACTAAGGGGTGATCAAATCACTCACCCGTTTTTCGGCTTGAAAAGTAAGCCAAATACGGAGGGATCTAATCCCTTGCTTTTACGCAGCACAGCAATAGCCACCACATTCCAAATCACAATGCCACAGGCACTGGCTATTGCCGCACCCATGCTGCCATAAATCGGGACGAGAAATAGTTGCGCTGCCAACACGAATGAATAGCAAGTGCCCATAATTTTTAGATAAGCCGATTCCAAGCCCGTCATCTGCATCAGATAGGCATTAGGCCCGGCCATGGCATCGACAAAATAGCCAACGGCCAAAACCAACAGCACACCGTAAGCATTGCTAAAGCTCGCATCAAAAAGCCCAAGCAATTGGTGCCCAAACACGATCAAAACAAACAAACCAATAATAGTCGAAACTGCAATGGTTATACCAAGCAATCCACAGAGCCGCTGTAACTCACGCAATTTTCCGCTGTGGTAATTGGCTGACATCAGAGGCGCGCCGACCAATCCGCCAGCAAGCATAACCAGACCCAAGAGGCTTGCAGTTTTTTGTGCCGCAAAATAAGCGCCAGCTTCTGCGGCAGGTGCAAGGCTCCCCACCACAACCACATCAAGCTGCTGAATCATCGCGTAAAGAACGGCGGAGGCCCATAGCGGCCCCACAGTTTTTCGCCATAAGGGCCAATCAGTTTCTGGCGAATGCGACCCAAATTCACGCATCTGCAAACGGCTCTTGCGCAGTTGCATTGCCACTAGGAGCAACTGTAAAGCGCCACAGATGTAAATTGAAATACGACCATCTAATTTGAAGCCCAACAGGATAAGCACCAAGGCCGAAAGTGGTGCCAAGATGCGCCAGAAAATATCGCGTGGGGCCATCGCCCAAATCACTTTGCCTTGGGCGCGCAGCAGACCAGCAAAATAATCAGCAAATGCTGAGGCTGATGCCAAGGCTGCGATAGCCAATGGTGCATCGGCATAGCCAAGCTTTGTGGTGGCCATTCCACTCAGTGAAAATAAAATACTAACCACAACGAGCAGGCTGCAACAGATAGCCATCCAGCTCAGTGATGACTGCGTAAAGCCAATTGCCAAACTGGTTTGCCCAGTGGTGAGATATTGCGGATAAAACCGCATAACAGCAGTGGCCAATCCCAGCCCACAAATCGTTGAAAACAGAATCGAAAGGTTAAACGCAATGCCGAAATAGCCATAATCGACAGGTGTTAGAAAACGAGCAAATGCCACAAACATAATATAGCTCAAAGCTGCGCCAAAAACTTTGATAGATAGAGCCCATAGGCCCGGCCCTAAAAGCCTATTGAGGGCTTCAGCACCGACAGCGCGTTCGACCATACCAAGTAAGCGTTGCATCAGGCGGGCACTGCGGAGGGGGTGGGCTGACGGTAGCGGATCGAGAGGGCAAAGCAACCCCAAGTTAATCCGAGGATCCAGTAAAAATGCCGCCAATGCTCAGTATCAATTTGGACACCTTGAAACATTACGGCGATCAAACATGAAAAACTTAAAATTGAATAATTCTGCCAAGGTGAACGGGTCATGATGGATTTCCAACCCACCGTGAGAGACATCACCACCATAGTGAAATATGAAATTCCACCCAACCAGCCATAAGATGCAAATGAATTTAGAAACGTATTATGCGGGTCAATGCCAAAATAAGTGTTGAACTTGCCCGGCCCAAAGCCAAGAGGCAATTGCAATAAAAGTGGAATGGCGTTGAGCTGATTGCCGAACCGCCCTGTTTCTCCGGAATCGTAACTTTTCAAAAGGGTAAAACGCTCAAAGAATAGGTCACGCAATTCTTTGACTGACATTAACAGCGCCAGCATAACGGCCACCACAGCAATCACTGCAATTGTAAAAAATATAATGCGGGTGCGCATGACAATCGAAGGCGTGAGGGTGAACGTAAAACCGATGACCAAGACTGTAGAAAATACCACGTTAATCCAAGCGCCACGCGAGAACGCAAGGAATAGGGCGGATGTTATAATGAGCAGACTTATCGCACTCAAAAACTTATGCTTGATTGTGCCCAACATAAATCCTTGAATGAGCATCACGGCAGGAAAAACCAAATATGTTGAAAACACATTCGGATCTTTAAATAAACCCGTTGCTCGATCCTCAAAGGTAAACACCGAAGCAAGCCCCGCAATGTTTAAGCGCCCAGCCGCGCCCATGGCCGCAGCGATTACAGCGCCAAAGACATAGCCGCGCATAATCCACGCCATTCGCCGATCGGTATTTTCAGAAATGAAACAGGCAAAAAAAACAGCCATAATGGCCATGTAAAAGGATGTCGCTACAAAAGTGGCCCCTTTCACTTCATCGCCAAATTGCATGAAGCTCATGAAGCCGCCCAAGTTATACACGAGCAAAATGAACAATAGCGGAACCACGCCCATTTGCATTTTCATGCCGGTGGCCACCCAGAAAAGGATAGCCAGAAGGGCTATGAAATCGCAGGGAGCTGGTTCAATGATTACAACAAAAGAACTGGCAAACATCAGCCAGACCAAGATCAGGCCAATCGTCTCGGTCGAGAGGCTTGCGCTTTCTCGACTGGCAGTTTGCGCTATCGCAGACATAATTAGTAAGCGTGTTCCGTATTGAAAAGGGCAAATGGAGTTCTTGCCAATATGTAAAGATCGAAGGTTAACGACCAGTTCTCAATATAATAAAGATCATATTCGACACGCTTTTCGATTTTCTTGTCGGTGTCGGTTTCGCCGCGCCAGCCATTGATCTGGGCCCAACCGGTAATGCCGGGTTTAACTTTGTGACGCGCAAAATAGCCATCCACCACGTGTTCATAGAGCTTTTCACCAGCTTTCGCTTTGGTTGGGTGCGGGCGAGGGCCGACCAAAGAGAGCTGGCCTTTCAGCACATTAAAGAGCTGCGGCAGTTCATCTATGCTGGTGCGCCGAATGAATCGGCCCACTCTGGTCACTCGGGAATCGTCTTTGGTTACGAGCTTTGCCGCATCAGCGTCAGTCTGCTCAGCATACATGGAACGGAATTTATAAATCTCGATGAGCTCATTGTTAAAGCCATAGCGCCTTTGCTTAAAAAATATGGGGCCTTTGCTGGAATATTTCACCGCAAGAGCAACACCCGCCATCACAGGAGACAAGATAATGATAGCAGCGAGTGCCAAGACCTTATCAACGCTGGCTTTCAACAGTGGTCCCCAATCCCCTAAAGGCCGATCAAACAGATCAAGACACGGCAAGTT
>JANYGE010000309.1 GCA_025362535.1 Hyphomicrobiales bacterium | reverse complement strand
GGTTACCGAACTGAACCACCGCGCTGATGGTTCATGGGATGTGATCACTGACAAAGGCAATATTCACGCGGAACACGTGGTAAATTGCGGTGGCCTGTGGGCCCGTGAAGTGGGCCGCATGGTGGGTATTGAACTTCCTGTGCTGGCTATGGAGCACATGTATCTGGTTACCGATGAAATGCCGGAGGTTCAGGCTTTCAATAAAGAACACGGTCATGAGTTGCCGCATATTATCGATTTCAAATCAGAAATTTATATGCGCCAGGAACGCGATGGTTTGGTGCTGGGAACTTATGAACAAGCCTGCAAACCATGGAGTGCTAAAAACACCCCATGGGAATTTGGCCGCGAATTGTTGCAGCCAGATTTAGACCGGATCGCACCAAACCTGGAGTTGGGTTACAAGCATTTTCCAGCGCTGGCCAAAGCTGGCATTAAGCGCGTGATCAATGGCCCCTTCACCTTCACGCCGGATGGTAATCCGCTGGTTGGACCCGTGCAGGGTGTGAAGAATTTCTGGTGCGCTTGCGGGGTTATGGCGGGCTTCAGCCAAGGCGGCGGCGTTGGGTTGGCGTTGTCGCAATGGATGGTGAACGGCGATCCGGGCTTTGATGTGTGGGCCATGGATGTGGCGCGCTTTGGCGAATGGGCCACGCGCACTTATACCAATGAAAAAGTGCGTGAGAATTACGCGCGGCGCTTTTCGATCCAGTTCCCGAATGAAGAATTGCCCGCCGCCCGCCCACAGCAAACCACCGCTTTGTATGACACAATGATCAAACAAGGGGCGGTGATGGGCAATAGCTGGGGTCTGGAAACGCCTTTATGGTTTGCCCCTCAGGGTGTCGAACCGAAAGACATTTTCTCATTCCACCGTTCCAATGATTTTGCCCATGTGAAGGCTGAAGTGTTGGGCACCCGCAACGGCGTGGGCGTCACCGAAATTGCCAACTTTGCTAAATATCGCTTCACTGGATCAGGTGCTGAGGCCTTCTTGTCACGCATGATGACCAACAAAATGCCGAAAGTTGGTCGCATTGTTTTAACGCCCATGCTGAATGAGAATGGCAAGTTGATTGGTGATTTCACCATCGCCAAGGCAGCGGCTGAAACCTTCTATATGTGGGGTTCATCGCAAGCGCAGAAATATCATATGCGCTGGTTTGAAACGCATCAACCTACTGATGGTTCGGTGGTGATTGAACGCCTTGATATGGGGCTTGTTGGCCTCTCTATAGCGGGTCCAAAATCCCGCGCTGTGTTGCAGGCTTTGACCGATGAAGATGTTTCCAACGCCGCCTTCAAATTCATGGATCATCGCAGCATGGAAATTGCCCATGCCCCAGCGCTGATCAACCGTGTGACTTATACAGGCGATCTTGGCTATGAAATTTGGGTAACACCGGAATATCAGCGCCGCCTTTATGAGCAGATTATGAAGGCCGGTGCTGAACATGGCATTGTGAATTTCGGCATGCGGGCGCTTCTCACCATGCGCTTGGAGAAAAACTTCCCCACCTGGTTCCGCGAGCTGCGCCCCATCTATGGCGCGTTTGAAGCAGGCATGGACCGTTTCGTTGATCTCACTAAAAATGATTTCATTGGTCTTGAAGCGGCGCGCGCCGAAAAAACTTCGGGTGGAAAGCTGCGCCGCGTGTCGATGGTGGTCGATGCGAGTGATGCTGACGTGCTGGGTGATGAGCCCATCTGGCACAAGGGCAAAGTAGTGGGCTGGGCCACCTCCGGCGGCTTCGCGCATAGCTTGGGCAAATCTATGGCGCAAGGCTATGTGCCGAAGGAGCTGGTGGATGAGACTGGTTTTGAGATCGAGTTGATTGGCGAAATGCGCAAGGCAACAATCGTGCACGAGCCGCTGTTTGATCCGAAGGGTGAGAAGATGCGGGGGTAAAAAGAGCAGTCATTGTGAAGCAAGAAATACTGTGCGAGATTGGCTTCACGTTTGGTTGAGCTTTCTTGGGGCAGCAATGAAAGAATTTGTAGAATTCGAACTTATTGAACGATTGTACTTTTTTGAGCTTGATCGTAAGCAGCAGCTTGAAAGCAATATATCTTTGCCGACAGGGGCAATTGTAGCTGCTTTTGGTGTGCTTGGGTTCTATTTCACTCACTTCAAATTCGGTGGAGAAACTTACCGGTATGGAAATGTTGTTGAAGCCATTTTTCTTGTCAGCTCAGCAATTTCATGTGTGCTTCTGACTTTATCAACATACTGGTGCTTCCAAGCCGCTGTTGGCTCGACTTATGAATACTTACCAGGTTCGGAAACTTTAAGAAAATACTTCGACGACCTAAAAGCTTGGCACGTTAAGAACTCACCGGGGAGGTCGGCATTAAACAATGCAAAATCCGAATTTGAAACTTTTTTGATTGAATCAATGGCCAAGTGCAGCCAGAAGAATTGGAGTACGAATTTAGTTCGATCAGAAGAATTGCATAGGACAAAACGTTTCACAGTAATTGGCTTGGTCGCACTTGCAATTTGCGCCTTCACTTACTATTTAGATTTCTGGTATGATCCGAGAATTGCAATTGGTTAGGAGAAATAATATGACATCTACCTCTGCTAAGCCAGCTCAAAATCGTCCTGCCCCTCCGCCAAAACCACAGGCTCCCGCAACAGTTTCAATTAAAGACGGCACACGGATTAGTATTATCTCAAGAGTTAAGTAGTCAAGCACTCCGCCCATAGAATCCCATCTGGTCTTCCTTGCTAAACACCACACCTGGCCTATCGAAATAGCTGAACACCGCAATCAGACGTTCTTTGTTTCCGCGCACGGTGGAAACTTTGTGGGCGGTGTTTTTACCACGGAACACGTTCAAAGTTCCCGCACTCACTTCGAGAGTTTTGACATCTGGGTCTTGACCGCGCAGCAGTTTGGCAACGCCATCATAATTCGGATTATCTTCGGTGCGCAGATCAGAGATAGACGAAATCTCCACCCTTCTCTGGGGCTTGCAAGAGCAATGTGGTGGTGAATTCGCTGCGGTCGAAATGCCAGTTCAGGGTTTCGCCATCGCGGTAGGCCATCACGTTGACACGGGCCAAGGCATCACGCATGGGGAAGAGCGCAGATTTATCCATGGTGGCGGCGAGAAACATGATGAAAGGCGACCATTCATAAATCCACATGATAGTGCCTTGCGAAATTTGGTCGGCACAGACTGTGTGGTTGATCGTGTCCAC
>JANYGE010000231.1 GCA_025362535.1 Hyphomicrobiales bacterium | reverse complement strand
TCAACAATTGAAACAAGGAAATCCCTCATGAAAACCTCTTATGTAACTTCTGCGCTTGCTGCTTTCGCATTGAGCACAGTTCTCGCCACTGCTGCTTTTGCCGACTCGCCATGGGTAAAACCCTCACGTTCAAGACACCCTTGGACATTCAGCCGATGAAACTTTGGGGCATTCTGCAGTGAGGTGAATACGTCGGCTAAGGGTCAACAGCCGAAGATCGGCGGTCACGCTCTGCCTGTCTGCTTGGAAATTCAGACCGGACATCAGTTAATGTTTGGCACAGTTTTATCGCCGTCGCCGCCGAACGACTCTAAACACTTATCGTGAATTTTATGGCCATTGCACGCGCGTGCTAAGATTTTATGCCTCTTAGACGCTCTGATCGGCGGCGTAGAAGCTCAACAGTGATGAGCAGAAGTGTTGAGAATACAATCAAAATTGATGCAGCAGCCGTAATCGTGGGTGAAATCTGTTCGCGGATACCTGAGAACATTTGACGCGGCAAAGTGCGTTGTTCTGGGCCTGCGATGAAGATGACGGCAATGACTTCATCGAAAGAGGTAACGAACGCAAAAAGTGCGCCGGAAATCATTCCAGGTAAAATTAGGGGCATGACAACTTTGAAAAACACCGTGGCGGGGTTGGCTCCCAAGCTTTCGCCCGCGCGCATTAAGGTGCGATCAAAGGAAGAGAGTGTTGCTGTTACGGTGATCACGACAAAGGGTGTTGCCAAGGCCGTATGCGCGAGTACGAGGCCTGGAATCGTTCCGGTTAAGCCAATTTTTGAATAGAAAAAGAACATGCCAAGCGCTGAGATGATGACGGGCACTATCATCGGTGAAATCAATATTGCCATGATGCTCGCACGATAAGGCAGGTTCGAACGCGAAAGGCCAAGTGCAGCACAGGTTCCCAGCGCAGTAGCCAAAACTGTTGTTAGCGATGCAAGCAAGAAGCTGAGGCGCAACGCTGACATCCATCGGTCGCTGGTGAAAAAGTCATCATACCATTTTAGTGAATAGCCCGGCATTGGATAACTAAAGAATGAATCCGAATTAAACGACAAAGGCATGATTGCCAATATTGGCGCCACAAGGAACAACAGTACCAGACCTACGAAGATCCGCTGTCCCCAATGGAATGCAATTTCTGAACGGCTAGCATAAGGAGGAATGGCCATTGCTCTAACCCAGTTTCATTTTATCGATGCCGATCAACTTATTGTAAACATAATACAAGATCAGAGTTGCGGTGAGTAGAATTGTTCCAAGTGCGGCAGCCTTACCCCAATTATTTTCGCTGTTCATTGCCGTATCGATAAAACCTGCGATCATGTTGTCAGTCGGTCCCCCGACAAGTGCTGGCGTAATGTAATATCCCAGAGACAGAATGAAGGTAAGCAAGCAGCCCGCTGCAACACCTGGCAAGGTTTGCGGGATATACACGCTCCAATAGGCATAGGCTGGCGTTGCTCCCAAAGAGCGCGCTGCACGCATGTAATTTGGAGAAATCGTTTTCATCACGGAGTAAATGGGCAAGAGTGTAAAAGGCAACTGGATATGGGTCATGGCCAAAACCGTGGCAAGACGCGTTTTAAAGAGTGCAGGCTCACCATGAAGCAGGCCCAGAAAGTTCAATAGCTTGCTGATACCAGTGACGGAAAGAAGTTGCGTAATGGCACCACCATCTTGCAGCAAAATTGACCATGCTGTGGTGCGCACCAAAAGCGAAGTCCAGAACGGCAAAAGCACGAAGATCATCAGAATGCTTGCAGTTCGTTGTGGCGTTGTCGCCAGCAGATGGGCAACCGGATACCCCAAGATTAAAGTGAGCAATGTCACGAGGGTTGAAATGCCAAAAGTGCGCAACAATATGGCGCGATAGATCTGGCGTTCAGGTGCCGTCTGTTGCAATGATCCATCGGCACCCTGTTTCATGTCGATTACATTCAACAGATAAAACGGAGTGTAAACGGAACTGGCGCGCTTGATGGCAGCCCACGTCTCATTTTCACCCCAAACCGGATCAAGTCCAATCAGGGCTTCTTTCCAAGGACCGTGCTCTATCGCTTCGAGTTTACGGGCTGTGACGGTCGTCTTGGATTTCAACGTTGGAATTTCATAGTTGAGGCGCTTGCCCACGAGGGCAGCCTGTTTTGCCTTTTGGGCGAGCTTCATGTCTGCTGCGAAAGCTGCAAAGGTGTCTTCATTGGGCACGTCTTTGCCGTCCCAATGCGAGATCTCCACCAGAGTCTGCGGCAGATTGTCGTGGATATCCGGATCATAAAAAGCATTGCGCAGCATCATCAGGATAGGGACCAGAAAACTGATGACAATGAACAAGAACAATGGTGCAATCAATGCGAGCGATTTGAGTTGTTGACGCCGCATGCTGCGCGCCAGTTTCAACTTAAGCGGCGTGCCATCAGCAGCTCGCATTACCTGTACGTCTTCGAGTATCAGTGCCATCGCTAAACCTTGAAAAGTTTCTCCTCCGGGCGATTGCCCGGAGGAGATCGTCTCTCAAGAACCTATTTCGATAGCCAAGCGTTGAAGCGTTCTTTCAACTGGTCACCATTATCGGCCCAGAACTGTGTATCAATGTTCCACGCCGTTGCTAAGTTATCAGGAGCCGTTGGAAGGTTTGGCAGGGTCTCCTTGGCGATATTCGGAATCGCATCTTTGTTTGCAGGACCATAGGCAATATATTTGGTCTGCTCGGCTTGCGCTGCTGCTCCCGACGCAAATGCGAGGAAGCGGTATGCTTCATCCATTTTAGGTGTGCCTTTCACGATCGACCATAAGTCCCAATCCAGACCCTGATGGTCCCAGATGATTTTGAAAGGCTTCTTGTCTACATCGATGGCCTTTTGCAAACGACCATTCCAAGCCGAAGTCATTACCACTTGGCCATCGGCCAAAAGCTGAGGAGCCTGAGCTCCGGCTTCCCACCAGACAATTTCGCTCTTGATGGTGTCGAGCTTTTTGAAGGCGCGATCAACACCTTCTGGCGTACCAAGGGTCTTGTAAACATCTTTGGCATCGACACCATCAGCCATCAAAGCCCATTCGAGATTGACGGTTGGGTTCTTCTGCAAACCACGCTTGCCTGGAAATTTCTTAAGGTCGAATAAGTCGGCAACCGTCGTCGGACCATCCTTTAGCTTCGAAGTATCATAGCCGAACACGGTTCCGAAAACGATTGTAGGCACCGCGCACTCTGAAACATCGGCACCTAGAAATTTTGACTTGTCCAAACCAAGCTTTGCCCAGTCGATGGTTTCAAGTGCGCCTTCTGCGCAACCTTGAAGGGCCGTGGGAGAGTCAACGTCAACCACATCCCATGTGATGGCCTTTGCTTCCACCATGGCTTTGATTTTGGCCACTTCGCCATTGTATTCAGCCTCAGTGACAGTGTTACCAGCAGCGGTATAAGGTTCGAAATAAGCTTTCTTTTGCGAGTCTTGATAAGCACCACCCCAAGAGGTGATGGTAAGTGAATCTCCAGCCAGCGCCATTACAGCACTTCCACACAGCGCCGTGGTCGCTGCGGCTACAAGTATTAGTTTCTTCATCTTCTACTCCTTTGTTTGCCGCGATTGTCGCGGTTTTTGTCTTTGGTCGTCCTTTGACGGAAGCGGTGATTGCGTACCACTCACATCATTGTCTTGTCGCCCCAATTTCATCGAGGGCTCGACAATCTTCAATATGCCAACCAATCTTCACCTCATCGCCAGCGACCAGCTCTTGCCGATTGTTATGACGAATCTTGACGATGAAATCGTCATTACCAGCAACTGACATGCGCGCGCGCACATGATCGCCCAGGAAGATAATTTCGTGGAGACGGGCCGGAAGCACATTGGCATGTTTCTTTGAATCAGCAACAATCTCGACCCGCTCAGGACGAATTGAAAGTCTCGTTCGCGTTCCTGCTGTGCCACCAACAATGTTAAGCGCACGCAGCTTCTGACCACCTGCCATGGTCACTTCACATTGTTTTCCATTGACCTTAGAGATTTGACCGGAGAAGCGATTATTTTCACCGATAAACTGGGCCACAAATGAATTGTTTGGGGTGTCATAAAGCTCTTCAGCCGTTGAGAGTTGCTGAATTTCGCCATCATTGAACACGGCAATCCGATCCGACATAGTGAGAGCTTCCGTCTGGTCATGTGTCACATAGACGACGGTTACGCCAAGACGCTGGTGAATGTGTTTGATTTCAAACTGCATTTGTTCTCGTAATTGTTTATCGAGCGCACCTAAAGGCTCATCCATCAATACAAGATCGGGCTCAAAAACCAAGGCTCGCGCCACGGCCACACGCTGTTGCTGGCCACCCGAAAGCTGGCCGGGCTTACGATTCTCAAAACCAGAAAGTTGCACCATATCCAACGCACGTTTTAATTTGGCGTCGATTTCGGATTTGGAAAAGTTGCGGACTTTCAAAGGGAATGCGAGATTCTCAGCCACAGTCATATGTGGAAATAACGCATAGTTCTGGAACACCATGCCAATGCCGCGTTTGTGCGGTGGTACGTTATTTACGGGCTGGCCGGAAAGCCAAATCTCACCATTGGTTGCAGGCTCAAAACCAGCAAGCATCATCAGCGTTGTTGTCTTGCCAGAACCTGATGGCCCCAACATGGTAAGAAACTCACCTTTGGGAATCTCCAAATTAAGATTCTTCACAACAAGCGTCAAACCGTCATAACTTTTCTGCACCCGTTCGAACTTAACCAAAGGGCCAGCCATGTTTATGTTCTCTCCATCATATTTGAAGACACCAGACTGTGACAAATTCTTGTTGGCTGCAAGCAGAAACTATTGCACTGCACAAAAACACCGATCTTGCGACGAGGCGTCACAGTAATCACGCACCAATAATCATATGTTCGGGGCCGTAGGGATGGCTGGTTATGTTGTGGTTACCCGTTTTGGTGATCACCAGAATATCATGTTCGCGATATCCGCCAGCGCCAGGCAGATGGTTTGGAATGGTGATCATGGGCTCCATGGAAACGACCATTCCCGGTTCCAGAATTGTATCGCAATCCTCACGCAGCTCAAGCCCAGCCTCGCGTCCATAATAATGGCAGAGCACACCGAAGGAATGCCCATAGCCAAAAGAGCGATATTGCAGAAGTTGATATTGCTCGTAGATACTGTTCAGCTCTTTGGCGATGTCCGAACATTTGGCACCTGGCACCAAGAGTTCTTTGCCGCGGTCATGCACCTTGCAGTTAATCTCCCACAGCCTGATATTCTCAGCACTAGCCCTCTCACAGAAGAGCGTCCTTTCAAGTGCAACATAATACCCAGCGACCATTGGGAAGCAGTTCAGACTCAGAATATCGCCCCGCTCTAGTTTGCGGCTGGTCACAGGGTTATGCGCACCATCGGTGTTGATGCCTGATTGAAACCACGTCCACGTGTCCATCAACTCGCCGTGGGGCCAAGTTTTAGCAATTTCACGCACCATTGTAGCCGTTGAATGCAGTGCCACTTCATGTTCAGCAACGCCAGCCTTAGTGGCTTCGCAGCAGGCCGCCCCACCGAGATCTGCAATGCGTGTCATTTGGATGATGTGGGAAATTTCCTCCGCAGACTTTACCATGCGAAGCTGCATCGCAGGTTGAGCAATATCAACGAATTCCATTTCTGGAAATTCAGATTTCAACAGGACCATGGTGTCGAGATTGATGTGGTCAAATTCAATGCCAAGCCGTCTCACCCCCTTGGTGAGGCCGCGCACAGCGTGAAAATAATTGTCTTTCTGCCAGTCGGTATAGGTCACATTCTTGCCACCAAAACTGCGGCGCCAAGGTTGACCACCATCAATGCCAGCACTCACCGTAGCCGAACCTTGGTGGTCGATGATCAGTCCATAGCGGCGACCAAAGTAACAATAGAGGAAGTCCGAAAGGTAGCAAATATTGTGGTAAGAAGTGAATAATGCGGCATCCAGGTTCAACTCTCGCATGACACCACGCACAGCATCTTGGCGGCGCTGCATTTCCTTGGGCGAAAAGGTGGGCTGAACCCGCTCGCCATTTCCCATGTAGTTTTGAAGTCTTTCACGATTCATGAATTAAATTCCTTGTCGATTTTTATGTTTTTTGCCGTATGCATGGATTAGTTCAATAATTGGCAGTGTTATTGCCCTATTGACGAATGTCAAAGGATGATGCTTCATGAATTCGATTAGTTTTTCTAATGGTGCTTAATGTATGACACTTTGCCTCTAAATGCGCTTCGCAGTTTTGAAGCCGTTGCCAGAACCGGGTCCTTCACGCTGGCAGCTGCAGAATTACATGTTACGCAGTCAGCTGTGAGCCATCAAATTAAGCTTCTTGAACAATGGATGGGCAGGCCACTTTTGAAGCGGCAAGGCAACAGCACCAAGCTCTTGCCTCAGGCTTTGGTTTTAGCCAATTCTCTTGGCGCAGTTTTCACGGAACTCAACACAGCATGCCGTCGCGCACGCACAGGCACAAAATCAAACACGCTGGTAATCGCCGTCATTCCTTCGGTTGCCACATGTTGGTTGATTCCGCGACTGTCAGACTTTCGGACCCGGTTTCCTGGAATCACAACACGTGTGATTTATGCCATTCATGGCCACAGTATCGATTTTAACGAAGTGGATGTGGCCATCATCTATTCCCAGCGGAAGCCCGAGATAAAAAACACCCAAGCAAGTCAACTCCTTTCTGGAGATAGCGCACCAGTTTGCAGCGCGTCCTTTCTTGAATTACAAGGCGAGATCAGAACACCAGAGCAAATTCTGAAGGCAGGGCTTCTTCATGACACCGATCGGCGCGGCTGGACTGAGTGGTTTCAAAAAGCCACACCCAAAAAAATTGAATTTGGTGATGGCCCAATCTTTGAAGATTTCAACTTGTTGCGCGCCGCAACTTTGGCTGGCCAAGGCATATCTCTGTGCCCCCTTTCAATAATCGAAGATGATTTACGCAGCAATCGCCTTATTGCGCTTTCGTCTGTGATTGTGAATTTGGAAAGTGCATACTATCTCGTAGAACCTTCGGGTCGTCAGCAACTGCCCGGCGAAGATGCAGAGTATTTCCGCAATTGGCTGTTCGAAACGTCTTTCACCAATTTAGCTTCGGAATCTGGAGCTTTACAGAGAGCACGCCCTATTGTGTCTGATTAATCTCGACACGACACAGAAAGGATCGCGCGAATGTCTACTTTGGGCCCCTTTGAGATTTGAAGGCTGATCTATAAATTGTCCGCTTTAGATCAAGAGCACCACTCTTCGTGCATTGCAGCACCCAACAGCGCGCGCTTCACCAATTCGCACTCCCACTTGATCCACGTCAAAGATAGTCCAAGCTGTTCGTCGTATCCGGTCTCAAATCGAGGGCCGAGGATATCCCGTCAATCTCATTTTTACATTCATACTATTGTATATTGCAATATTTGCATATAATGAATCAACGAGAGCACCTATTCACATAAGCTTTGGGAGATAGAATCGTTTTTAAAATGCTGGGTTGCCGCAAAGGTGAGGCCTTCCGCTAATCCTTGTCGGGCGGGCAGAACATGTCACTCAGCAGCTTGAGCATTTTGACAAGTTTCTTTTCGGCCAGTCGGTAATAGATGGTCTGGCCATCGCGGCGCGGTGCAACAAGGCCTTCACGGCGCATGAGGGCCAGATTTTGCGAGACCGAGCTTTGGTTGGCCCCAATGGCCTCAGCAATCTCACCCACGGGTCTCTCACCCTCCATGATGAGGCATAGAATGCGAAGACGTTGTGGGTTTGCCATTGATTTTAGAAATTCACTGGCGCGGTCTGCCGAATTGGCCAAATCTGTTATATTCATATGTTAGTATTGTCTCATATTAAAGTTACAGTCAATCACCGAAGCGAAAGGGTGCCTCCAATGGCTCATTTTGCGCGGGCAAGAGCCCAAGCATGAAGGCAGCTGGAATGCGGTTTGCTTGGCTGATTTTGGTGATTCCGGTGTCGCCTTTGTGGCCCAGCCGCAAATTCCTCCGCGCAATGTCAATTGGTCATCCTCAGGCAAATGGGTGCATGCCGCCAAGGCCGCCTTTATATGTTTGAGCTAAGGGCCGCGTTCTTATTGAAGCTGCGTGGTCAAAGAATCGAAGGCCTCACTGAAATTCTTGAGATCAACTGAAAAAGGCACAGCTTGATCATTGGGTCCGGTTATTGTTGCTTTGAAAGCTTTGCCTGTCCCTAAAATTTTCTTCCAGCCATCACCAACGGTGAATTCAGCCAGACAGCCAATTTGAATGCATCTCTTATAGGCAACCGTAACAGGCTTGGCATCGTCAACTGTAAGCGAAAGGCCAGAGGCTAAATCTCCGCCCAGTGGCACTTGCACATCGGCCAGAAATTCGCCCTTCTGATTTTTGCGCAAAGCCAGAGTAAATACGGCTTGTTTGGTTTTGCTATTGACCAATGTTTGCGACATCAAGCATTGCTTGCTTTTATCGGAATCTTTTTCAACGCATAAAACCTTCCAATTGCTGAAGGTCTTTGTCGTTGTCGTATCAGCCCTTGCGCCAACGACCACAGCCGAAATTGCAAAACAGATTGCTGTAAGCTTTGTGGTGAAACGCATTGCAAGTTGCTCCATTATTGTTAATGATTGTTAATGCCCCGCGCCGCCTTGCTACACGCAAAATCAAAACAGGGTCAAGTGTTGTGTGTGTGATCAGAAATCTTTTGTAATTGCGTTGATCTATTCTAGCGATAGAACATTAGCTTGCTCGCAAAGGAAGCATGCAGCATGACACCCGAAAAAGTTATCGAGCTCAGGCGTAAGGTGGCCGCAACGAATATGGCTGCTGAACAGGATTTGACTGGTCCAATGCCTCCATCAAAACGCTATCTGATTTGCAGCACACAGCGCTCGGGCAGCACCTATCTTGCGAGCATGTTGGATAAAACCAATCTGGCGGGCAGGCCGATGGAATATTTCAATGATGTATATGTTGGAGCTTTCTGCCGCAGATTTGCCCTTCAAAATCTCGAGCGCCTAAAATATATATCTGAATTGCAGCGCTTGCGCACCTCACCCAATGGCGTATTTGGCGCCAAGGCTCATTTATGGCAGCTGCAGCTTTGGTCGAGCGTGAAAACCCTAGCCGCGTTAAAAGTCCTTTTGTCTGGTTTTGATTATTTGATCTTTGTTCGGCGGAAAAACCTGCTTGATCAAGCCATTTCATTAGACCGCGCCTTGCAGACGGGGCACTGGTCATCGCAACATACAAAGCTGGCCGATGAACCAGCCATTGCACCCATATTTAATTTCAGCAACATCGCAAATGCGTTGAATAGAAGTGTGCGTGGCAGAAAATGCCTGGAAGGCAGTCTTCCAAGCCTTGGCCTTAAATCCAATTGAGATCTGTTATGAGGATATGGTGGAGAATCCTTCGGGCACGATTGGCGCTTTGCTCGGAAAAATGGAAATTGTCGCCACAGGCTCTCTCAATATAGAGCCCAAAATCAAGCGCCAGGGCGATGATTTAAATTTGGATTTTCGGAACAGGTTTCTTGAGTGTTTGGGTTCCTAGAAACACCGGAATTGGGCGATACGTTCAAGAATCGGCGGAATTTTACTTGTTAACTGTGGCCTTAAACCTGTTGCTTTTGTGGCACAGTTGAAGGGAAATTGAAAAGACCACAAATGTTTACACAAGCAGAAGTGGTATTTTAAAAAAATACACCAAGTACATAAATACTTAACATTTTAGAATGTCTCGTAAAATCAGTGTTTTGTCAGGGAAATAAACTTTTAGTTGAGTTGACATGAATATTTCACCAGAAACCCATATGAAACATGGTGAAAATGAGGCTTGATTTGGGCAGTTTTTTAGTTAATTGATTATAATGATAGATTTTTGACGCGGGGGCGCCAACT
>JANYGE010000267.1 GCA_025362535.1 Hyphomicrobiales bacterium | reverse complement strand
AAGGGCTGTGCTGTGCATGCGATTGATCGTTCCGGTTTAGGGGTGCAATTGCGCGGCGAAAACGGGTTTTTGGAACAGTTTGATCAAGTGGTGATTGCCACACATGCCGATGCGGCCCTTGCAATGCTGGAAACTCCGAGTGTTGCTGAAACTCATCTGCTTTCCACTTTCAAATATTCGCACAATGTAGCGACATTGCACCGTGATGAAAGTTTTATGCCAAAGCGCAAACGCTTATGGTCAAGCTGGAATTATGTTTCGCAAGGTGATGTGAAAAACAATCAAGCTTCGGTAACTTATTGGATGAATGCTTTGCAACCCTTGCAAACGGCAACAAATTTATTTGTGTCAATCAATGCACGAAAAACTCCAGCTGCGGAATTGGTGATGCAGAGTATCAATTACACGCATCCCATTTTCACCACGCAAACGCGCAAGGCCCAGAAACAACTATGGGCTCTTCAAGGTCACAATAAGACATGGTTTTGTGGTGCGCATTTTGGAGCTGGATTTCATGAAGATGGCTTGCAGGCAGGTCTTGCTGTGGCTGAACAATTGGGTGGTGTTGTGCGCCCGTGGATCGTGGCCAAGCAAAGCGACCGGATTTTTGTATCTAAATTAGAGGCGGTTGAATGAGTGAGGTTGAGTCATGCCTTTATGTGGGCGAAGTGGTGCATAGGCGCGTGCAGCCCGTAAAGCATCAGCTGCGCTATAGAGTGTATAATTTCTTTGTTGATTTGGATGAGTTGCCAGAGCTGAACAAACGTCTCAAATTCTTCAGTTATAATCGGTTCAATCTGTTCAGCATTTTCGATCAGAGATTTGGACCTGGCGACGGCACCGCCATTCGCGATCATGTGTGGTTTCTGGTGCGGCAAGCTGGCTGTGGTGATAAGGTCAAGCGGATTTTCATGCTGTGTTATCCAGCTGTTTTAGGTCGGATGTTCAATCCTTTGACCACCTATTATTGTTATGATGCTGAGGGTTCAGTGTGCTTGATGATTTATGAGGTGAGCAATACTTTCGGTGAACGCCATTCCTATGTGATTCCGGCTGGAACGACCGGCCATCAAACGCATGCAAAGAAGTTTTATGTTTCGCCGTTTAATGCTGTTGAAGGGCGGTATGATTTTTCGGCTAAACCACCTTGCGAAGATCTGGCGTTGGGCATTGCCTTAAAGGTGGATGACCAGGCGGTCATGCATGCTTGGTTTAAAGGAGTGCGTGTGAAGCTTACTGATGCCGCATTGCTCCGTTCGTTTTTCAGTTTGCCGTTGCAGCCTTTGAAAGTGATGGGGGGCATTCACTGGGAGGCTCTTAAACTCTGGTGGAAAGGCCTGCCGCTTGCAGAAAGACCACCTGCGTTAAAACCCAATATTTCTTTTGCAGATAATGCGCAGAACGCAGTGGAGAGGTGACGATGAAATTAGTTTTGGTTTATGCGGCAAGTCTGGCGATATTTTTATCAATCGACATGGTATGGCTGCGTCTAGTTGCGAAGGATATCTATGCAAGCGAAATGGGATCGCTCATCAGACCCGATATTGACCTTCGTGCTGCCGTTGCATTTTATTTGCTCTATGCAGCTGGACTCACTTATTTTGCAGTAATGCCTGCACTGGACGGTAAGTCCGCGCTGCAAGCCCTCATGTTGGGTGCAGGACTTGGCTTGGTGGCTTATGGCACTTATGATCTTACCAATTTGACGGTGATCAAAGGGTTTGGCGTTAGAATTGCCATGATTGATTTGGCCTGGGGTGCGCTACTTTCAGGTGTTTCGGCAGCCGCAGTGGTGGCTTTGTTTGGGCGTTCCGCTTAAGCCTCTTGCGCAGCAGCAATTTGCGGCGCTAAGCAGGTTTTATGCTTAGTGTTTACGGAACTGAAAAAGATCACCTAATTGAACATCCTGCGGAGTGTTCAGCAGCTACTTTGGTGGCAGCGGTTTGGCTTGATTTGGTGGAGCCTACGGATGTGGAAGAAGCCAATGTGGAGGCTGCTCTTGGGATTGATATTCCAACGCGCGGCGAACTCGCTGAGATTGAGGCTTCATCGCGCCTTTATCAGGAAGACGGTGCGGCTTTTATGACGGCCAATCTTATCCGGCGCGGCGATGATGATAGGCCTGAGTCTTCTCCAGTGACGTTTATTATCAAAGGTCATCAACTGGTTACTATTCGCTATCACCATCCTCAAGCTTTTCCAGTTTATGTGAAGCAGGCGACCAAACCACAAATCACGGCTATGACGGGTTGGGGGGTTCTGATCAGCCTGATTGAAGCTGTGGTTGATCGTGGCGCTGATCATCTGGAACGCGTCGGGGCGATTGTGGATGAAACGTCCAAACAGGTGTTTGACACCTCCTTTTTGCGGCCGGAAAAAACCCTGAAACGTCGCAAGCCGAAGAATTTAGAATTGCTTCTGGGTAAGGTTGGCGAAGAGGGCGACTTCACTTCAAAGATGCGCGAAAGCTTGGTTTCGATTGGGCGCATGGCGGCGTTTATGCAAGCTTTGCTTGATCAAATGAAGCTGACCAAAGATGTGAAGGAAAATAAAGCGCGGTTGAAAGTGGTGCAGCGCGATATCATCTCTCTTTCTGATCATGCAGGTTTCTTGAACGGCAAAATTAGTTTTTTGCTGGATGCTGTGCTTGGCATGATTTCGATTGAGCAGAATGGCATTATCAAGATTTTCTCGATTGCGTCGGTTATTTTTCTGCCGCCCACTTTGGTGGCTAGTCTCTATGGCATGAATTTCACTCATATGCCTGAGCTTGGCTGGGATTATGGCTATCCCTTGGCCATTGCCCTCATGATATTATCCGCGGTTCTTCCTATCTATTACTTCCGACGCAAGGGTTGGCTGTGATGGGTTTTTTGTGGGTGGCACTTGGCGGAGCTGTAGGCTCATCTGCGCGTTATGGGGTTAACTTGGCTGCGCCACGGTTTTTAGGCATGGGTTTTCCATGGGCCACACTGATCGTGAATGTGCTTGGCTGTTTTGCCATGGGTTATCTCACCGCTTTGTTGCGCGAGAAGATGCCAGATGATGAAAATATACGATTATTTTTGACCACCGGATTGCTTGGTGGCTTCACGACATTCTCCGCATTTTCACTGGATTTTTTTGGGTTGTTGCAGCGCGGCCAAATGCCTTTAGCGCTTGGCTATGCGGTTCTCTCTGTGGTGCTGTCGATCATCGCGGTGATGATTGGCTTTAAGGCATTTGGCTGATGGCCGCCGAAGTTAAACGCTATGAAGTCTCTGCTGATGAAGATGGCATGCGTTTGGATCGCTGGTTCAAAATTCATTTTCCACAGGTGACATTTGCCTATTTGAATAAGCTTACGCGCACTGGCCAAGTGCGGGTTGGGGCAGGGCGGGTGAAAACCAATGCGCGGCTTGCCTCGGGGCAAGATATTCGTGTGCCGCCGCTGGCCTTTGATAAGCGGCCTGCTGATACGCCTAAGGAAGACGTTCTGCCTCTCACGCCTTATGAGCGCCAGTTTTTTTCATCGATGGTCATACACGAAGACAATGACATTTTTGTTTTGAACAAGCCTGCCGGATTTGCAGTGCAGGGCGGCACCAAAACCCACACGCATCTTGATGGTTTGCTGATGGGATTGGGCAAGGAATTGGGTGAACGACCACTGCTGGTGCATCGTTTAGACCGTGACACGTCTGGTGTCATCGTGATTGCCAAGCGCCGCGCGGTGGCGGCGGCTTTGGGCAAACTCTTTGCCACACGCGTTGTGAAGAAAACCTATTGGGCCGTTGTGAAAGGCATTCCTTCGCCTGCGCAGGGCAAGATTGATGTGGCTTTAATTAAAGCCCGCAGCGAAGATGGTGACCGTATGCGCGCCTCCAAAGTGGGCGAAGAAGAGGATGAACAATCAGCGGTGACGCAATATGCGGTGCTGGGAAAATTCGAGAACCGTGCGGCTTGGCTTTCGCTGAAGCCACTCACGGGCAGACAGCACCAATTGCGAGCGCATACGGCACATATCGGCACACCAATTTTTGGCGACAATAAATATAATGGGGATTTAGAATTGCCGATGGGTGTGACCAACAAGTTGCACCTGCATGCAAGGCGCGTGGTGTTTCCACATCCGCGGGAGGGCGTGGTGGATATTACAGCACCGCTGCCGGACCATATGATTGCAACATTTGAAAAGCTTGGATTTGATGCGGAAAGATTTGACGACTGAAACGGCTGATGAGCGCTGGGAGCGGCTGTCGCGTGACCGCATTGTGCGGCCCTTGCCAAAGAAGTTTTTTAAACTTGCGACGGTGACGGAGGAGCTTGGCATTGCTTTAGATGGGCGTGGTGTGAAAACCCCAATGAAAGCCAAGTTAATTTTGCCATCACGGGCTTTGGCTGAGGCAATAGCAGCGGAGTGGAACGGCCAAGACGGGTTTATCAATCCGGCTGCTATGCCACTGACAAAGCTGGCCAATACTGCGATTGATCGGGCTGGAGCTGAACGGAAATTTGTCGCGGGGCAGGTGGTGGAGTTTGCTGGCAGTGATATGGTGTGTTACCGCGCCGCTGCGCCAGCGAATTTGGTTGCACTGCAAGAGGCGGCTTGGGATCCGGTGGTGACTTGGGCTGAGACTGCGATAGGAGCCAAGGTGACATTTGTCTCCGGGGTGATCCACCAGAAGCAGGATGCGGCCACGATTACGAAAGTGGAGACTTATGTGGCTGGTCTTTCTAATTTTGAACTGACCGTAGCGCATAATTTGACAACGCTGACAGGTTCGGCGTTTCTAGGCTTAATGTTAACGGCGGGAGCAATTTCGGCTGAGGCGGGTTGGACCGCTGCCCATGTGGAAGAGGATTTTCAGATCGCCACGTGGGGGCAGGATGATGAGGCCAATGCGCGGCGCGCCTTTCGCCGCATTGATTTTGAGGGCAGCTTGCAGTTTCTTAACCTTCTCACGCTCTAATTGATTTTGCCACAATCGCGCCCTTAACCCGTCACGATTTACAGAGATAAACGCTGCACAACCATTTTCGGGGGAACCCATGACATCACGCCTTTTGATTTCCGTGCTTTTTGCTTCTGCCTTGACGCTTGGTGCCGTAATTGCTCAAGCTGCTCCGGCTGAACTTGTTGATGCCTATGCTGCTGGCGTCGCTGGCAAAGTTTGTGAACCGAAACTTGATAGTGGAAAATCCAGTCAATTGGGCGATGCGGTGCAGCGCGCTGAGCAAAAAAGTGGTTTGGGCCAAGATGAATTGGATGCGCTCTGGAGCCAAACTCAGGCTGCTGCCAAGGCGGACAATGCTGGGTTTTGTGCCGATGCCGTGCCGAAGATTGATGCGGCTATTAAAGCTTCGCAATAGGCCTGTTTGACCTTTTTCAAGCGCCTGCCTAACCTGCTCCCAATGGGAGCTGTGCATGCAAGAGATTCTTGAAGATTTGGAACGCCGCCGTGCTGAAGCCCGTGCGGGGGGTGGGCAGAAGCGGGTTGATGCACAACATGCGCGCGGCAAGCTGACAGCGCGCGAACGCATTGACCTTCTGATGGATGCGAATTCCTTTGAAGAGTTCGATATGTTTGTGGAACATCGCAGTTCCGATTTTGGCATGGAAAAGACCAGAATTCCCGGTGATGGTGTTGTGACTGGCTGGGGCACGGTGAATGGCCGTGTGGTTTATGTGTTTGCCAAGGATTTTACGGTTTTTGGTGGATCGCTTTCGGAAACCCACTCGCGCAAAATAACCAAACTGCAAGATATGGCCTTACGCAACCGTGCTCCGATTATAGGGCTTTATGATGCGGGTGGTGCGCGCATTCAGGAAGGTGTGGATGCCCTGGGAGGATATGGCGAAGTGTTTCAACGCAATGTGTTGGCTTCCGGCGTTATCCCGCAAATCTCAGTGATCATGGGGCCTTGTGCTGGGGGTGATGTTTATTCGCCTGCCATGACCGACTTTATCTTTATGGTGCGCGATACCAGTTATATGTTTGTGACAGGCCCAGATGTGGTGAAAACTGTCACCAATGAAACTGTGACAGCCGAAGAACTGGGTGGGGCTTCGGTTCACACGACGCGTTCTTCAATTGCCGATAAGGCGTTTGACAATGATGTGGAAGCGCTGCTGCAAATGCGTCGCCTAATTGATTTTCTGCCATCATCCAACACGTCGGCCATTCCAGAAATTCCTTATACGGATGATGCCGAGCGTCATGACGATTCACTGGATACCTTGATTCCGGCTAATCCCAACCAGCCTTATGATATGCACGAGCTGATTTCCAAAACCGTTGACGACGGCGATTTCTTTGAAATTCAAGAAGCCCATGCGAAGAATATCATCACTGGTCTGGCGCGAATAAAGGGACGCTCCGTTGGCATTGTGGCCAATCAGCCAATGATGCTGGCGGGCGTTCTTGATTCTGATGCTGCGCGCAAAGCGGCACGGTTTGTGCGCTTTTGTGATTGTTTTGGCATTCCGATTATTTCCTTTGTTGATGTTCCGGGGTTTTTGCCGGGCACGGCACAGGAATATGGTGGCTTGATCAAGCATGGTGCGAAGCTGCTGTTTGCTTATGCCGAAGCCACAGTACCGAAGATCACTATTATCACACGCAAGGCTTATGGCGGGGCTTATGTGGTGATGGCATCTAAACACTTACGCGGCGATTTAAATTACGCCTGGCCAACGGCAGAGATTGCCGTGATGGGATCAAAAGGGGCTGCCGAGATTATCTATCGATCTGAGCTTGGTGATAAGGAAAAAATCGCAGCGCGCGTTAAAGATTATGAAACCCGCTTTGCAAATCCATTTGTGGCTGCAGAGCGCGGGTTTTTAGATGATGTGATCATGCCGCATTCAACCCGCAAACGGGTGGCACGGGCGCTGGATATGCTGAAGGGCAAGGCGTTAGAAAACCCATGGAAGAAGCACGATAATATTCCGCTGTGAGCACCCTTCGAGGCTGCTTTGCGGCACCTCTCAGGGTGAGGATCATTTATTTTCCTCATGCTGAGGTGCGAGCACTTCGCGAGCCTCGAAGCATCTTAAACCCGCTCACCCACCAAATCATATTCCTCGGCTTCGACAATCTTCACGCGCACCATGTCGCCCTGTTTTAAATCGGTGCCGCCGGGGATGAAGACGTTGCCGTCGATCTCTGGTGCATCCCATGGGCTTCTTGCTATGGCTTCGTCATTTTCATCATCGATTTCATCGACGAGAACATCAATCACGCGGCCCACCTTGGCTTGTAAGGCGGCTTCGGAGATCACCTGTTGGGTTTCCATGAATCTGGCGTAACGCTCGGCTTTCACGTCATCGGGCACTTGGGGCAAGCCCAAGTCATTGGCTTTGGCACCAGATACGGGTTCATATTTAAAACAGCCCACGCGATCTAACTTGGCTTCTTTCATCCAGTCTAACAGGAACTCAAAATCAGCATCGGTTTCGCCCGGAAAGCCCACGATGAAAGTGGAGCGGATGGCAATATCAGGGCAGATCGAACGCCATTTGGCCAAGCGGTCCAAAACCTTTTCTTGGTTCGCCGGGCGGCGCATGGATTTGAGCACGGTGGGGGAGGCGTGTTGGAACGGAATATCCAAGTAAGGCAAGATTTTGCCTTCCGCCATCAGCGGAATCACATCATCGACATGCGGGTAGGGATAGACATAATGCATGCGAACCCAAGCGCCGAGATCGCCTAACTCTTTGGCCATGTCATAGAATTTGGCGCGCACTTCGCGGCCTTTATATTTTGACTCGGCGTATTTAATGTCCATGCCATAGGCGCTCGTGTCTTGGCTGATCACCAGCAGTTCTTTCACGCCAGCTTTCACCAAGCGTTCAGCTTCATACAAAACCGCAGCCATCGGCCGCGAGACGAGATCGCCACGAATTGATGGAATGATGCAGAAAGTGCAACGATTGTTGCAGCCTTCGGAGATTTTCAAATAGGAATAATGGCGTGGGGTAAGATGCAGGCCTTGTGGCGGCACCAGATCATAACGCGGATCATGCTTGGGCGGCAGCGCTTCATGCACTGCGGCCACCACTTGTTCATATTGATGCGGGCCTGTGACAGCCAGAACATTGGGGTGTGATTGGCGAATAGTGTCGGCTTCGATACCATAACAGCCAGTGACAATCACGCGGCCGTTCTTTTCCATGGCTTCACCGATGGCGGCGAGGCTTTCGGCTTTTGCTGAGTCAAGAAATCCGCAGGTGTTCACAATCACCACATCAGCATCATCATAGCCGGGGGCAATTTTATAGCCTTCCGCACGCAGCTGGGTGAGGATGCGTTCGGAATCGACAAGGTTCTTCGGGCAACCGAGTTGCACGAGACCAACTTTGGGGACATGAGCGTTCATTGCGTGGCCTTTAGCTGAGAAGTGCTTTGCGTGCAAATCGACACCGAAAAAGCAATTCCAGCCCTTGAGTCGCCAAGATTGGTTGTTATCATGATCCAAACGAGGTGATGCATGCGCAAGATTTTTTTAGGTTTGATTATTGGCGCTGCTGTGCTGTGGAGCGAAGCTGCACTCGCTGATGGCTTAAAACTTTCTGGCAAGAACAATTGGCTGGTGGTTGCCTCTACCAAAGATATTGATGTTGCTATTGGCATTGCGCGCGGCATGTATAGCAATGCCCAAGTTGTGACTTCGCAGAGCGGATTTTATGCTGTGATCATGGGGCCTTATGCGGCGAATTCGATTGCGGCAGTTAAAAAACTTGATTCCAACATTTATGAGTTACCAAAGGATGCGTTACTCACCGATGGCGCTCATTATTTGGAGTCGGTTTGGACATCGCCTTCGCAATCATCAACTATGAGCACCTATGAAATTGACAAGCCACTGCAATTGTCGACAGGGGATGTTTCGGTGACGCTAAAGCTTGATAAAGTTGGTGATGATCAGTTTTCAACAGTTGTGTCAGGTGAGGAAAAAAACGGACCAAAATTCACATTTACAGTCGGTAAAGATGGTGAATATGTGCCGAGTTCGGCACAAGCGGCATTTATCAGATTGGATGCATCCAGCAAAGTTCCGCAATTGGTGTTCACACGATTTTCTGGTGGTGCGCATTGCTGCACGATGACGTGGATTGCAATGAAGCCAGATGGGGCTGCTGGATGGTCGTTGATAGAGGCGGCAAACTTGGATGGTGGTGGCTATTGGTTTGAAGATGTGGATGGCGATGGCGGGCAGGAATTGCTCAGTGTTGATAATAATTTTCTCTATGCGTTTGATTCCTATGCGGGGTCGGTTGCACCCGTTCATGTTTCAAAATTGCGCAATGGTGTGATTGAGGACGTGAGCGAAGAGCCAGCCATGCAGACGCGCTTAAAGCAAGACCTTGCCGGGCTGGAATATAATGCCAAGGTTGACCCTGGTCTTTGGAAATCTAATGGCTTTTTGGCAGGCTGGGTCGCAAATAAAATGCGCTTGGGGCAGGGCGTGGATGCCTGGCAGGTGGCGGCTGAGAATTTGGCAAGTGACACAGGATTTGGGCCACAACAGTGCAGTTCGGGACAAAAAATCGATGATTGCCCGGCAGAAAATCTAAAGCAAATTCCGGTGTTGGAGGCTCTGGCTGATTTCCTAAAGGAGAATGGCTATGGCCCCTTGCCGGATGCTGCGGAGAAATTATTGCATTAGGTTTTGGTGCGGTCTTGCCACCGCTTGAGTGCAATCACCGCCCACACAGCTTCGACAAGCCCAAAGGGCCAAGCAC
>JANYGE010000190.1 GCA_025362535.1 Hyphomicrobiales bacterium | reverse complement strand
GCAACACCAGAGAAAATCGCCGACATTTGCTCGAACACCAAACCGGTTTCACCAGCCAGTAATCTTGCAATTGTGGTTTTGCCGGTGCCAGGCGGGCCCCACAATATAATAGATGGAATACGCCCTGAAGCCAGCATGCGTGTGAGTGAGCCTTCGGGCCCCACCAAATGATCCTGCCCCACAACGTCAGACAATTTCGTCGGGCGCAGCCGATCAGCGAGTGGCCGTGGCCCCTCCTTCGTTACGCCCCCAGCTTCAAACAGCGATGACATTAGCCGAGACGCAAATAAGCTTTGCGGCCGCCACGCTGAAACCCAATCACCCAGCGCCTGGGTGCAGCTTGCAGGATACGCCGCAGCGTATCGACGCTATCAACCGCCTCACCATTCACATCAAGAACAATGTCACCCTTGCGGAAGAATTGCTGTGCTGGCCCCTGCTTCACATCTAAAGCAACAACGCCAACAGAACCTGCAGGCAAATCAACTTCATCAGCAACCGCTGGAGAGAGATTAGCCACCAACAAACCAGCCAATGGCGTTTGTCCACTGATCAAAGTCTCTTGCCGCTTCACGGTTTCTGGGGCCGCTATTAATCGCACAGTGGCCTGCCGAGAACTGGCCCCACGGCGATATTCAATCAACTTCGAATCGCCCACATGCGTGGTCGCAATCAAATAACCAAGCTCGCGTGCATTTTCCAATGTCTTGCCATCGATCGCCACAATCACATCGCCACGGCGCAGTCCTGATTGTGCCAGTGGACTTTGAGGATAAAGCTCCACAATCAACGCGCCTTCAGGCCGCGCAAACCCAAGTGAATCTGCAATATCCGGAGTCACATCTTGGAAATCTGCACCAAGCCAGGGCCGCACAATCTGCGTTCCGGCTTCTGCCGCTTGCAACACAGTGGCCACCATATTCGCTGGAATTGAAAAGCCAATGCCAACCGAGCCACCAGATTTTGAGTAGATCGCTGAATTGATACCAATCAAATCGCCGCGCATATTCACCAAAGCGCCACCGGAATTGCCGGGATTGATGGCAGCATCAGTTTGAATGAAAAACTGATAATCACTAATGCCCACACTGGTGCGCGCCAATGCAGAAATAATACCGCTCGTCACAGTTTGACCGACACCAAACGGATTGCCGATCGCCAAAACCAAATCACCAATTTCAAGATCATCCGAATTCGCTAAATTGAGCGTGGGCAATTCTTCATCGCGCACATCAATCTTGAGAATTGCCAAATCAGTGCGCTCATCAGCCAATAATATCTTTGCTGCAAATTCGCGTTTATCAGCCAAGGCCACGCGAATATCGGTGCCATTTTTAATCACGTGATTATTGGTGACGATGATGCCGGATGCATCCACGATCACACCAGACCCAAGTGAACTTCCCACCCGTTCGCGTGGGCGATTGACCTGGCCTTCTAAACCAAAAAACTTTTTGAAAAACGGGTCGTCAAATGGACCATTGCCTTGCGGTTGCTGGACGATTGTTTTGGCATAAACATTCACCACAGCAGGTGCTGTGCGTTTTACCAACGGCGCAAAAGACATTGTGATTTCTTGCTTGCTCTGCGGCACATAGCGATTCTCCGCCAGTGCCGGAACCGTAAACAGAACCAAAATAAAAACCAAAATCCGCATCAAAATCACTCCATTTAACCTTCTATCTGCGATCAACTTTTGTCGATAAAATGACCGCCGTCTCAATGCCATCAACGCCAGAGATAGCACCAATCTGATCGATGATCTTGTCCATATCTTCAGATGTCGAAGTTTTAACCAAAGCCATCAAATCAAATTTTCCACTCACCGTGTGCAAAGATTGCACTGAGGCAAATTTACCAACCATCTTCGCAACATCAACCTGCCGGCGCGGCTCAGCTGAAATCATCACCATGGCCGAAATACCGTGCGAAGTTGCGTCCCGCGAAACTTTCACAGTATATCCCGCGATAACCCCCTGCTCCTCCAAGCGCCGCAAACGGTCCTGCACTGTTGTGCGTGACACACCGAGTTTGCGCGCCAGCGAAGCTACGGGCTCGCGCGCGTCAACCCGCAACAAGGCGATCAGGTCTTCATCTTTGGCGGTTAACATGGCTTTCGTCGATTTGATTGGTGAGTCGTCATTATGACGTTCCCTGAAGCACTTCGCAACACATAGCCGTCTTTATCCCGACACTGATTACGCGCAATATCCTTGGTGAATCAGGAGAAACGCAATGTCCACATCTGCCGCCTTGAAGCCCAATCTCTCCAATACTCTCCCATTTGATGCGGCCGCCGTTTCGGTTTTAATGCAGCCGGATGAGCCCGTGTTTTGTTTTTCGGCTTCTGCATTGGCTGCACGTGCTCTCCAGTTCACCAAGAATTTTCCGGGCCTTGTCACTTTCGCTGTGAAGTCAAATCCAAGTGTTGAAGTGATCCGCACTCTGGCCGCCAACGGTATTTCCTCCTGGGATGTAGCTTCAGTTCATGAAATGAAACTGGTGCGCAGCATTTCTCCAACGGCTCATTTTCATTATCACAATCCGGTAAAATCACGCCGCGAAATTGAAGATGCTTACCGCATTTACAATTGCAAACGCTTCGTCGTTGATTGCCGCGAAGAGCTGCAAAAGATTGTGGATATTGCGGGCAAAGATGCAGAAGTCGAAATCGCCGTCCGTTTTGTACTGCCACGCGATCGTGGTTCATCCGCGCATGACTTTTCGACCAAGTTCGGCGCTCCTGAACACATTTGCGTCGAGCTTTTAAAGCAAGTTAGCGCGCTTGGTTTCAAGTGCGTTCTCACCTTCCACCCAGGTTCTCAAAGCAAAGAACCGCAAGTCTATGTCCGCCACATTGAAGCTGCAGCCCGCATCGCCAAACAGGCCGAAGTGAAGGTGACAACACTGAATGTGGGTGGTGGTTTCCCAGCCAATTACATGCTCTCGACAGCCCCTGAACCCGAAGTGTTCTTCCGCATCATTGATGATGCCGCCGATAAATATT
The DNA here is from genome assembly GCA_025362535.1 of Hyphomicrobiales bacterium. Taxonomy (GTDB): domain Bacteria; phylum Pseudomonadota; class Alphaproteobacteria; order Rhizobiales; family Aestuariivirgaceae; genus Aestuariivirga. The sequence continues at coordinate 5,686 of JANYGE010000190.1, read as the reverse complement.
TCACCGCCGCCAACCGCCCCAAACTGGAATGCGAGCCTGGCCGTGGCATGGTGGCCAATTGCATGTCCCTCCTCACCAAGGTGAAATTGGTTTGCACTGATGGCGATGATTTCTTCATCAATGACGGCGTCTATGGTGGCCTGATGGAATATATGCAGGCACCAGAGTTAAAGCCGCCCATGCGCGTGATCCGTGATGGCAAGGAAGTTGAAACGCTTTCAAAATCATGGAAAGTTTTCGGCCCCACCTGCGACCCATTAGATGTGCTTCCTCATCGCTTGGACATCAACGAAGATCTGCGCGAAGGTGACTACATCGAATTCGGCACATTGGGTGCTTATGGTATTTCAACACTGACCAAGTTCAATGGTTATGGCGAACACCAGATTGTTGCGGTTGAAGAAGTGCTGACTGTATAGTTCGCTTGCGTCTAACGATAGCATCCTGTTAGCCTCGCTTTTTGGAAACAAGGGGCGTGCTAACATGCTTTATCGGCAAGTCTATATGTTGGCTGCACTTCTGTTCGGCTACCTTCTTTTGGAGACTTCCGTTTTAGCTGCGCCAAAGGATGATCCCCTTGGTTTAGGTGTGCCGGAAATGACCGTCGTAAGAGTGCGCTCAACCAAGCCCGGCTGTGAGCCTCTGTGCCCAGAGTGGATCAGCGCGCAAGGGACAATCATTCCAAACTCAGTCAAAAAATTTGATCAAGCACTTAAAAAGCTCGGCAAATTGAAATTACCAGTGGTCCTGCAATCACCCGGTGGCGATATTGCAGCGGCGATTGCCATTGGAAAGATGATCCGGAACCATCAATTGGATGTTGGAATAGGTGTCACCATTTTTTCGGGCTGTGCTCCAAGCGACAAAAGCTGTCGCCTGCCTCCAAACCAAAAAAACATCTACCGGGGCATCGCCAGAGATGAAACCGCCTATTGTTATTCCGCCTGCCCATTGATCTTGGCTGGCGGCCTCACCCGCATCGCTGGTCCAGCAACTCTGGTTGGGGTCCACCAACCAATTTCAAAAGAAACCCAACGCATTCTAAAATATGAAATCCGATATAGAATCGTGCACGGGAAAAAACACATTCTCTCAAAGAAGTTGATTGGTGAAACAGTAGGAAAGACACGAACTCATACCGGAATAGATCGTAGAATCCGCGCCATGCTTGTGCCCTATCTCACAACAATGGGCATTTCACAGCAGCTGTTAGTTGAGATGGACAAAGCCCCGCCCACATCAATAAATGTGCCAGGCATCGTTAAAGATGATGAGTTGGGCTTAACAACAAATCGTTTCACCCTTCTTGCTTTGATTGGAAACAGCAATTGCAGTCCGCCGAAGCAGGCTGAAAATTGCGTGGCTTTGCCCAAATGAAAAAGGGCAAGTCTTGCGACTTGCCCTTAAAAAAATAGCTCAGATAGATTTAAGCCGCAACGGCCTCAGCTGGTTCGTCTTTCACAAACACTGGGCCTGAATCCTTACCCTTGGCTGTAACGTCACGATCAACAAATTCAATCACGGCAACAGGCGCATTGTCGCCATGGCGGAAGCCTGCCTTCATGATGCGGATATAACCACCTTGGCGATCCTTATAGCGGGCAGCCAAAACATCAAACAGCTTCTTGGCTTGAGTTTCGTCTTGAATTTGCGACACAGCTTGACGGCGCGCATGCAAACCACCCTGCTTTGCCAATGTGACAAGCTTTTCAACGATGGGGCGCAAATCCTTGGCCTTTGGCAAAGTTGTAACAATTTGCTCATGCTTGATCAAAGCAACAGCCATGTTCATGAACATTGCCTTGCGGTGGGCTGATGTGCGGTTGAACCGACGACCCTTAAAACCATGATGCATAATAACTCTCCTTCATACAGCAACTTTGTCTTGGCAAAATTGCATCACATTCAATTAGTAGTGGCTTTCCATCTTCTTGGCCAGTTCGTCAATATTTTCTGGTGGCCAATTGGTAACTTCCATGCCGAGATGCAGACCCATTTGAGCCAGCACTTCTTTAATTTCGTTGAGCGACTTGCGGCCAAAGTTTGGTGTGCGCAACATTTCAGCTTCTGATTTCTGAATGAGATCGCCGATATAAACAATGTTGTCGTTCTTCAAGCAATTTGCCGAGCGAACTGAAAGTTCAAGCTCATCAACCTTCTTGAGAAGTGCAGCATTGAACGGAAGTTCTGAGCGCACCTCTTCAACAACAGCAGTGGATGGTTCGCTGAAATTGATGAACACTGAAATCTGGTCTTGAAGAATGCGCGCAGCATAAGCCACGGCATCTTCTGGAGTAACCGCACCATTGGTTTCAACAGTCATGATCAACTTATCATAATCAAGGATCTGACCTTCGCGGGTGTTTTCAACCCGGAATGAAACGCGGCGCACTGGCGAATAGATTGAGTCAACTGGAATGAGGCCAATCGGTGCATCTTCTGCACGGTTGCGCTCAGCAGGCACATAGCCCTTGCCATTGTTCACGGTGAATTCAATGCGAAGTTCAGCACCCTGATCCAATGTGCAAATCACATGATCAGGATTGAGAATTTGAACATCAGCCGATTGTTGAATGTCGCTCGCGCGCACAACACCTGGGCCTTCTTTCTTCAGCGTTAGGCGCTTAGGGCCTTCCGCATGCATCACGAAAGCAATTTCCTTGATGTTCATGATCATGTCGGTCACGTCTTCACGCACACCAGCAATCGATGAGAACTCATGCAACACGCCATCAATCTGCACACTGGTTACAGCGGCACCTTGAAGTGATGATAAAAGAATACGACGCAAGGCATTGCCCAAAGTGGTGCCGAAGCCACGTTCCAGAGGTTCAGCAACCACAGTTGCCATACGCTTTTTGTCTTTGCCCGATTGAATATCAATCTTGCTTGGACGGATAAGCTCTTGCCAGTTCTTTTGATTGACCTGCATGTTCATGTTCCCGTTAGCCTCCGAAAAGCGCCGTCGCTTTTCAAATGTCGGTTATATTTTGGCGGCGCAAATCCAATGATCCGCGCCACAGTGAATTCGTTAGATGCGGCGCTTCTTTGGTGGGCGGCAGCCATTGTGAGGGATCGGCGTAATATCGCGAATCGATGTCACCTGCAGGCCAGCAGCCTGGAGCGCACGTAAAGCTGATTCACGGCCTGAACCAGGACCAGTTACTTCCACTTCTACAGTGCGCATGCCATTTTCAATGGCAGCCTTAGCAACTTGTTCGCCAGCCAACTGCGCTGCATAAGGAGTTGACTTGCGTGAACCCTTAAAGCCCATTTTGCCTGCGGTTGCCCAGCAAATGGTGTTGCCTTGCACATCAGTGATGGTGATTGTTGTGTTGTTGAACGATGAATTAACATGCACCACACCTGATGACACATTTTTACGTTCTTTACGGCGCGTACGCGCTGCTTCTTTAGCCATGATTGTCTAGCCTCACTTCTTCTTGCCAGCAATGGCTTTAGCCGGACCCTTGCGGGTACGGGCGTTGGTGTGGGTGCGCTGGCCGCGAACCGGCAAGCCCTTGCGATGACGCAGGCCACGGTAGCAACCGAGATCCGTCAAACGCTTGATATTCATGGAAATCTCACGGCGAAGATCGCCTTCCACAGTGTAATCACGATCAATGATTTCGCGGATCGCCAAAATCTCGGCATCTGAAAGTTCATTCACACGCTTTGCAGCAGGAATCTTAACTTCTGCACAGATGACCTTGGAGTTCACAGGCCCAATGCCATTGATGTAGCGGAGCGCGATTTCAACGCGCTTACCAGTCGGAATATTTACGCCAGCAATACGGGCCACAGATAATCTCCTAATAAGTTCAAAAGCTTACGCCTTTGAGAAAATGTCATTTCTTTCGTCTAAGACCATGCACCAAAGGCACAAGGCCGCACCCGGAGAAGCACCCTCCCCCAAGTCAGCCTGTCTTGCGACTGAGAATTGCCGTGTCCATAGAGTGGAATCGCAAGCGCGTCAACCCAAAGAACGTGGAAATTCTAAGCCTTAACCCGGCTGATCACGGCCTCAACTTCGCGGGTAACGTCCGCAATGTCAGCCATGCCGTCAATCACATGCAAATTGCCCTGCCCGTGGTAATAAGCCACCAACGGAGCCGTCTGCTTGTTATAAACCTGAAGCCGGTCACGCACCGTCTTCTCTGTATCGTCGACGCGACGTGTAAATTCTGTCGAACCACACACATCGCAAATGCCAGTCTTCTTAGGCTTGGCAAATTCAGAATGATAACCTTGGCCACATTTGGCGCAGGTAAAGCGACCAACGATTCGCTTCACCAGCGCCTCGTCATCCACCTTAATTTCAATCACAGCATCAAGCTTCTGGCCGCGTGCTGCTAACATCTTATCCAAAGCATCAGCCTGAGCAGGCGTGCGTGGAAAACCATCAAACACAACACCCTTCGAAACATCAGGCTTGCTCAAACGCTCATCAACAATAGCAATGATGACATCATCAGAAACCAAATCGCCGCGATCCATAATCGTCTTGGCGCGCAGGCCTTGAGCAGTGCCCGCCGTAACTGCGGCGCGCAACATATCACCCGTCGAGAGCTGCTTGAATCCGTGCTGTTCTTCAAGAATCTTGGCCTGTGTGCCTTTGCCAGCACCAGGGGGACCGAGAAGAATCAGATTCATTTCCGTCCACCGCGCAAGTTTGCTTTCTTCATCAGCTTTTCATATTGCTGCGACAGCAAATAGCCTTGAATTTGCGAAACCGTATCAAGGGTCACACTCACAACGATGAGCAGTGATGTGCCGCCGAAGTAAAACGGAATTCCGGAATAACCAACCAAAAGCTCAGGAATGAGACAGATAATAACGATGTAGAGAGCGCCGAGAACCGTGATGCGCGTAAGAATGCGATCAATAAAATCTGCTGTCTGATCGCCTGGACGAATACCCAGAATAAACCCGCCCGACTTCTTCAAATTCTCAGCCGTCTCCTTCGGATTAAACATAATCGACGTATAGAAGAAGCAGAAAAACACGATGAGCAAAGCATACATCAACAAATAAAGCGGCTTACCATGGCCGAGCAAAGCCGTAACCTGCTGCAGCCATTCAGGGCCTGAGCCAGCTGAAAAGTTTGCCACAGTCAGTGGTAACAACAAAAGTGATGATGCGAAAATAGGTGGAATAACGCCAGCTGTATTGAGCTTCAGCGGCAAATGTGAGCTTTCAGCCTGGCTCACCCGCATACCCACCTGGCGTTTAGGATATTGAATAAGAAGACGCCGCTGCGCCCGCTCAAAGAACACAATGAACGCAACAACCGCAACGGCCATAACCAAAATGCCCATCACCAGAAATGGTGACATTAAACCCTTCCGTGAGAGTTCAAGCAGAGCGGCAACACCTGAAGGCAAGTTAGCCACAATGCCGGAGAAAATAATCAGTGATGTGCCGTTGCCAATACCACGCGCGGTGATTTGCTCACCCAACCACATCAAGAAAACCGTGCCGCCCGTTAGCGTAATCACTGCGGTCGCAATAAAAAACGGACCGGGATCAAGCACAATGCCGGGTTGGGCCTGCAAACCTTTAGCAATACCAAAAGCTTGCAATGCCGCAAGGAACACCGTGCCATAGCGCGTATATTGATTGATTTTCTTGCGGCCAGAATCACCCTCTTTCTTGAGGGCTTCAAGTTGAGGCGAAACCGTGCTCA
>JANYGE010000188.1 GCA_025362535.1 Hyphomicrobiales bacterium | reverse complement strand
GCAGCTCGCGACCTTGTTGAAATCTTTGTCATAGACCATCTCCATGCAGTCGAACCAATAAGGCGTATCCTTGGCCCATTGCGTGCTGCCGAACTTGGATTGGAGCAGCTCTTGCGCAGGCTTTGAGTAAGCCTTGTGGCCACCATGCCAGCTGCAGCCGTAATGCGTGGCTTTCACCGCCAGCGCCAAGGCCTCCGGAGCGCCGTCTGTGCCTGTGCTGGACTTGCCCCAACTCAGGGCTGCGCGCGTCAGGTTCGCTGGTGCGCTGGCGATTTTCTCAAGGGCGCGAACTTCCTTGGTGTTGATGGCTTTCACCATAGGATGCTGGCGCAAAAGCTTCTCACGCGCCGTTGCCATGTGTTCCGCAAGTTTTGCATCATAGACGGGTTCGGTTTGTTTCTGGTGGTAATCCAGATAGAGGTCCACACCCGAAGCAGCGTCGAAGCTCTGTCGCAGGGCATGCATCTGGCGTCCGGTTTCCAGCGGGCACCACCAGTTTTTATCATTGTGGTCATACCCGTCCAAGGCGGAGAAATTGGCATTCTCGGTATCCATGGCTTCGTAACTATCGGGCGAATTCACCAGGATGTTAAATCTGGGCTGACGCAATATGGTTAACAGCCATTGCCGTTTGGCGGCGAGTTTTGGGAAGGCTTTTTGCACCAGCTCATATTCGGCTTTGATTTGTGGGTTGGCTGCAAGCATGGCTGTGCTGTCAGGGTTCAACCCACGCGCATAATCTCGGGTCCAAGCAGCCCGCAAAAGCAGCGCTTTTTGCGTGGCGCTAAATTGATCTTCGGAAGCCAAGCCAGCAAGGGTTTTGGCTGGAAGCAGGTTGAACAATGTACTTTCGAGTTTGCTATCGCTCAAAGTTAACGCCGCATCCCATTTGCTTTGATCCTCCGCCACCCAAGCCAAATAATCACTGAATTGCGATTTGAGCCTTTGCTGTTGATCGGCAGTGCCCGAACTGAAGAATGCAGCGTTCAGAACTTTATCGCGCAGGCGACGCCCCTCCTCCACATTGCCTGTGGCCAAGATATATTGCGCGAGTTTGTAAACGACATTTGTTTGATAAGTCTGCGTTGCCTTGATCGGCATAGCATCGAGACCAGCGTAAATTTCATCGAACTTATTGGCCAAGGCGGAAAGACGCACTGCATGGGTGAGCATGGGGCCGAGCGCTGCAGCTTCAGGAGCAACGCCACAAGAGCTGCCCACGGCATCGGCTGCAGCTTTTGCTTCAGCCCATAGTTTTGCGCGCGATGCCTCATCAGACGTGGCTTTTAGTGCGTCGACCACATCCTTTGAAAGTCCGGTGATGCCCGTTGCGGCCGGCGTCAAAGCCATAGCGCGATCAACATAGGAACTGGTCCAGCCATTCCACTTGTCGCCAATCATCGCCCAAGACAATCGGTCATAATTTGCATTCACACTTTGGCTAGTCATGATCCACAGCGCCATGGGTGATGTGCGGGCCACATCAGCCACGGCTTTGGAGAGGGTAGGATTTTCTGGCAACTCGCCTTTGATCCACCAATCATCTTGTTTGGTGGTTACACCAGCATAAGGCAGATCATAGAGCGCACGACCATAATCAGTTTTGAGTTTCTCAGACGCCATAATTTCGGCTTCGGGTTTTGAAAGCACAGCAATCGTGCTGTCGATCAGATCAGTCCAGCCAGCTGGCGTATCTTCAATGTTGGAAATATAGCCGAGCAATTCTTGGGTGATCGCATGAACTGGTGCCAGCGATGCATCGGCCAAAATGGCCCGCGCTTCGGCCCGCGCTGCAACAACATCTTTGTTGTTGGCCAAGAGATTTGCCACGTTATATTTTGCATAGGCCTTATGCGGAGAATTGGAGTTTGCAATGGCTTTGAAAAGTTCAATGGCCGCTGGCTTATCTTTATAAAATGCGATGGATGCGGTTTGATAAGCGCGATCATCGGCCTGCAAAGCGCTTAACTCTGGTTTCAGATCGGCAAGCGGCGGTGGCAGGTCTGTGCTGCTATTCTGGGTGTTACCACAAGCGGCCAGCACGACGGATTGAGACCTCAGCCATTGCTTTATATAGGCAGAATCTTTGCCCAAATCAGCCACGCGCTTTTGCAAAACCTGCCATGGATAATTCATCCGGCAGTCATAGCCAGCATCTTGCGCACCAGTGATCTCCGGAGCAATTTCGCTCACATATTTCTTCCACGCATCGATTGATTGCCAGTTCATATAGTCAACTGAACTGGCCTCAATGGTCGGTGTGCCAAGGCCATGCAACTGCCGCCAAGCTGGTGCGCCATAGGGATCACTGAAAAAGCGATCAACCGAGGCCGTGAGTTTTTCTGGGGAGCAGGTCTCGGCAGCAAACGCTGCTGAAATATTTAGGCCAAAAACAAAACTCAAAAAGGCTGTAGCGGATTTTTTCAACATGATATCTCCTCCTCAAGCGTCGATGGTCATTCCATCATAGGCGGGCCAGATATGGGCAGGCAGTTCTTTTGTCAGTGTTTTATAATCCAAATCAACATGCAGATTGGTCAATATAGCGCGTTTTGGTTTAATACGCTCAATCCATTGTAGTGTTTCTGGCAATGAAAAATGAGTGGGGTGCGGGGTCCGGCGCAGGGCATCGACAATCCATATATCCAGGCCTTCGAGTGCGGCAAAGCTGGTTTCTGGAATGTCGTTCACATCGGGCGTGTAAGCAACATTGCCGATGCGAAAACCGAGGGCCGTAATCGTCCCATGCTGAACTGTGAAGGGCAGTGCGCTGATTGAGCCCCCTGCTCCGGCAGTGGCGATCACCACATCAGATTCAATCATCCTATGTTCAGCAATTGCCGGATAATCACTGCCCACTGGCGATTGAAAACAATAGGCAAAACGGGTTTTCAA
>JANYGE010000182.1 GCA_025362535.1 Hyphomicrobiales bacterium | reverse complement strand
AAAGCCGCACAAGATGCCGGACTTTCGATCAAGATCAATGCCGTGGCGCTGAAGGGCGTGAATGAGCATGAAATTCCGGATATGATCCGCTGGTGCCATGAGCAAAAGCTGGAACTCACTTTGATTGAAACCATGCCGCTTGGCGACATCGATGGTGATCGTACAGATCAATATTTGCCGCTGTCAGTTGTGCGTGCGCAATTGATGGATCAATTCACGCTGATTGATGACCCCTACAAAACCGGCGGACCCGCACGCTACATGACTGTGAAAGAGACAGGTGGGCGCATCGGATTTATCACACCACTCACGCATAATTTCTGTGAATCTTGCAACCGCGTTAGACTCACCTGCACTGGAACTCTATTTATGTGCTTGGGCCAAGAGGATGCAGCCGACTTGCGGGCCCCACTGCGCGCTTCGGAAAGTGATCATTTGTTGCATGCGGCAATCGCAGAGGCGATTTCACGCAAACCCAAGGGCCATGATTTTATTATAGATAGGACCCACAATAAGCCCGCTGTTTCTCGGCACATGAGTGTGACTGGCGGGTGAGCCAAGTTCATACTCCTTGCGTATCAGTGGAATAAGCGCCACTGCTAAGCGTATTGAAGTTAAGGGAATTTTCATGACAATCTTGCCTCGCGCTCAACTTCTGAGCATTGCTACTGCTGTGCCTCCACATATACTCGACACCAAAGATGTTGAAGTGCAGGCCGCAAAAATATTTGCACGCTTTGGAGCTTTGTTTGAAAAGATGCAGCCAGTGTTTTCCAACACGGGCATTGAGCGACGCTATTCTGCAGCACCTTCTGCGTGGTTTCATGAGCCACATGGTTGGCCGGATCGATCTGCATTGTTTCTCTCGGCCGCCAAAGAGCTTTTTAAAGATGCCGCAGCACAGGCTTTGAGCGATGCAAAATGCAAGGCCTCAGATATTGATGCGATTGTCACCGTGTCTTCCACCGGAATAGCGACACCTTCTATTGAAGCCCATGTGATGCATGAGATGGGATTTCGGACGGATGTGCACCGTGTTCCGGTGTTTGGCCTTGGCTGTGCGGGCGGATTATCAGGTTTGGGTCTAGCCGCTAAACTTGCAGTGGCGATGCCGGGCCGCAAAGTTCTGTTGGTGGTAATTGAGCTCTGCACATTGGCATTTCGCCCTGATGAAATGACCAAATCCAATATTATTGCATCCGCACTGTTTGGTGATGGTGCCGCGGCGGCGGTATTATGTGCGGGTGCTGATGCAGGACACGGTGCCATCGAATATGCGGGGGAACATTGTTGGCCCAACACTATAGATGTCATGGGTTGGCGCGTCGACCCTGAGGGGTTCGGGGCCATATTCTCCCGCAGCATTCCAGATTTGGCGTCACGCGATTTGCGCCCTGCTGCCGATTTATTTTTGGCCCGACACAATTTGACGATGGAAAGTATCGATGCATTTTCATTTCACCCTGGCGGAGCAAAAGTGATTCAAGCCTTGGAACTTGCTTTCGAATTGGGTGAGGGACGTTTGGTAAATGAACGCAAAACTCTCGCTGGTTATGGCAATATGTCAGCTCCGACGGTCTTATTTGTGCTAAAGGACTGTTTGGCTGCGCCCACCAAAGGCCGTCGTTTCTTGTGTGCCCTCGGGCCAGGATTTACGGGCAGCTTTATGACGATGGTACACTGAGCATGTGGCCAGAGATTATTTTGGCTTTGGTCACGCTACAGCGCTTGGCGGAACTGGTGATCGCACGGCGCAACACAGCAGCTCTCATGGCGTGGGGCGGGCGAGAAGTTGGTGCTTCGCATTATCCTGTGATCGTGGCGTTTCATGCAGCATGGCTTTTGGGACTATGGTTTTGGGCACGCGGAACGGATGTGAATTGGATTCTAATTGGAGTGTTTGCGGTGCTTCAGGCGTTACGCGTTTGGGTTCTCACAACTCTTGGCCCGCGCTGGACAACACGGATTATTCTAATGCCGGAAAAGCCTTTGGTGGTCGGTGGACCATTTCGCTTTATCCGCCACCCCAATTATTTGGTGGTGGCACTGGAGATTTTTGTGTTGCCCTTTGCTTTTGGCCTCATGTGGTTTGGCCTCATTGCGGGAACAATTAATTTAAGCATTCTGGCCTATCGCATCAGCATTGAAGAGCGGGCATTATCGCCGCAGAGGTGAACCATGTCTAAAGCTCCAACCGAACGCACCCGCGTAAAACGCGTGAATGAGAATGCCAAATATGACGAGGCGACAATTCATGCGATTTTAGATGCGCAACCCATGTGCACGGTTGGGTATGTGTTTAATGGCACTCCTTATGTCACACCCACATTGCAATGGCGCGAGGGCAACCATATTTATTGGCACGGCTCTGCTGCCAGTCGCATGTTGGAAGCGTGCGAAGAGACTCAAGTGTGTGTCAACGTCACAGTGTTTGACGGTATGGTGATGGCGCGCTCGGCGTTTGAACATTCTTGTAACTACCGTTCCGTAATGGCCTTTGGAATCGCGCGTAAAGTGGTTGATCGTGACCAAAAAGAAGCGCGGCTCAAGGCGATGGTTGAGCAATTGTTTCCCGGTCGCTGGGATATGTTGCGCGCGATGAAAGAAAAAGAATTGAAAGCCACAACAATTCTTGGATTGGAGCTCAATGAAGTTTCCGCCAAGGTGCGCAGTGGGGGCCCAATCGATGATGAAGATGATTATGGGCTGCCCATTTGGGCCGGCGTTATTCCGCTGCAAATGGTGGCCTTGCCGGCGGTTGATGATCCACGCACGCTGGCAGGGTTGGTTGCGCCGGAACATGTGGGAAAGTTTAAGATTGGGTGAGTGATTCTAATGATCCTTCACATCAATCCTTTTAATCAGTCCCTTAATATTTAAATAGATTCTTTCCTCACCGTGTCTGGTTGTTCTTGCGTGTG
>JANYGE010000174.1 GCA_025362535.1 Hyphomicrobiales bacterium | reverse complement strand
CCTTATCGACGTGGGCCCTACACCACTATGTATACGTCTCAACCTTGGACCATCCGGCAATATGCTGGATTTTCAACAGCCGAAGAGTCCAATGCATTTTACCGGCGCAATTTAGCGGCGGGGCAAAAGGGTCTTTCGATTGCCTTCGATCTTGCCACACATCGCGGCTATGATTCCGATCATCCGCGCGTTTCGGGCGAGGTGGGCATGGCGGGTGTGGCGGTTGATTCCATATTGGATATGCGCCAGCTCTTTGACGGCATTCCGCTCGATGCGATGAGTGTTTCGATGACTATGAATGGTGCCGTATTGCCGATCATGGCTTTGTATATTGTGGCGGCAGAAGAACAAAGTGTGCCGCCTGAAAAATTATCCGGCACCATTCAGAATGATATTCTGAAAGAATTCATGGTGCGCAATACCTTTATTTATCCACCCCAACAATCAATGCGTATCGTCTCTGATATTTTTGCTTATACAGCAAAGCATATGCCGAAATTCAATTCGATTTCGATTTCGGGCTATCACATGCAAGAGGCTGGCGCTTCGGCAGATCTTGAATTGGCTTATACTTTGGCTGATGGATTGGAATATGTGCGGGCTGGTCTGGCGGCTGGCATGGGCGTTGATGCCTTTGCGCCACGGCTTTCATTCTTCTTTGGCATTGGCATGAATTTCTTCATGGAAGTGGCTAAGCTGCGCGCGGCACGGGTGTTGTGGGCTGAGATGATGGCGGTGTTTTCACCCAAGGACGAACGCTCTTCCATGTTGCGCACCCATTGCCAGACCAGTGGCTGGAGTCTTGCTGCACAAGATGTGTTTAACAATGTAACTCGCACGATGATTGAAGCGATGGCCGCGACCCAAGGCGGCACGCAATCGCTCCACACCAATTCACTTGATGAAGCCTTGGCCTTGCCCACTGATTTTTCCGCCCGCATTGCGCGTGACACGCAAATCTTTTTACAGAAGGAAGCTGGAACTTGCGCTGTGGTGGACCCGTGGGGTGGATCATATTTTGTTGAAAAACTTACCGATGATTTGATGGCGCGGGTGCGGGTGCATCTGACTGAAATTGAAAATCTGGGTGGCATGGCTAAGGCTATTGAGACGGGTTTGCCAAAACAGCGCATTGAAGAAGCCGCAGCCCGCACGCAAGCCCGCATTGACAGTGGCGCGCAGATTGTGGTGGGGGTGAACGCCTTTCAAGTTGAGGGTGAGCAGCCGCTTGATGTGCGCAAGGTTGATAATTCAGCGGTGCGGTCTCAACAAATTGAAAAATTGCAAAAATTAAAAGCCACGCGGAATTCAGCTGATGTGGAGGCGAAGCTCGCTGCGCTTTCTCACGTGTCTGAAACTGGCAAGGGCAATCTTCTGGCGGCTTCAGTTGATGCAGCACGTGCAGGTGCAACGGTTGGCGAGATGTCTCAGGCGCTTGAAACGCTCTGGGGGCGTCATGCGGCAAAAACCTCGGTGATCAAGAATGTTTACCGTGAGGCGCAGAAGCATGATGCGAAGTTTACCTCGGCTCAACAGGCCGTTCTGGCTTTTGCCGAAGCGGATGGGCGCGCACCCAGCTTGTTGGTTGCCAAGATTGGGCAGGATGGCCATGACCGTGGACAAAAGGTGATTGCATCTGGCTTTGGTGATCTGGGCTTTGATGTGAAAGTGGGAAGCCTGTTTGCAACAGCACAGGAAGTGGCGGAGCAGGCCGCAAGAGACAATGTGCATGTGGTTGGACTTTCATCACTGGCGGCGGGGCATCTTTCGCATTTGCCAGAGCTGAAGCAGGCTCTGCATGCTGCGGGGCGTGATGATATTTTGGTTGTGGTGGGTGGGGTTATTCCGCCTGATGATGTGGCGAAGCTTCTCGCCATGGGGGCTGCCGCAGTGTTTCCTCCCGGCACGGTGATTTCACAAGCCGCTTTAGATGTTTTGGAGCAACTTCGGTTGCGCCTTGGTTATGCCCAGAAGCAACTTTAGATTCTGCCAATAGGAGATTGCGATGAAGCTTATTCTATCTCTCATTTTAGGACTGATGCTGTGCGGCTGTGTGCTGCAATCGAAAGCGCCGAATTTTGCCGAGACCGATGGCAAGCCCCTGCTGGGCGCGCAGGGTGGAACTTATGCGCCTTATAGTTTGGACAAGGGCGTGTGGAAGACCGAAGATGAGGCGGTGTTTTTCCGCGCTGTTGCCAATAATTTTGTGTTTACCGAAAAAACCAAAACGACAGCGATCACCTTCATTCCCATTTCAGGCGATTGGTGGGTGGCGCAGTTTCAAGAAGGCACTGGCCCTGCTGTCTATGTGCTTGCTAACAAGCAGCCCGATGCGATTTATATTCATCCGATTGCCTGCAAGGATTTGCCAAAAGATGATTGGTCAAAACAGCATGTGACCTTTGATAAGGACGATTGCTTTCTCGCAGGCCATACAAAAATTGAGAGCTTCAAAGGCTTGATCGCTGCAGCAGGCCCGCGCAGCATGAAAATGGTTTTGAAGAAATAGCAGCGGCAAGCTTATTGCATGCTTTGAGAGTGGAGTGTGCCAATATGAATATTGCTCGTCGATCACTGCTGTCTGGTGCTGCCATAGCTGGATTTTCGATTCCTGCTAAAGCTTTTGAAAACAATAATTTACAGGCCGCTATTGATAAAGCGGTTGAATCTGGTGGCGTGATGCAATTGCCGGCTGGGCGTTTTGCTACGGCAGGACTTAAGATTAGCGGGCCTATGCATCTGCAAGGTGTGGCGGGGCAGACTGAGCTGGTTTCACTTTCCGGTGGGCCGGTGTTGGAAATTGATGCGGCGGCTCATGTTACAGTTTCAGGCATTGGTTTTGTTGGTAAAACTGTTCCGTCTACGGATGAATTAA
>JANYGE010000161.1 GCA_025362535.1 Hyphomicrobiales bacterium | reverse complement strand
ACCATCATGATATTGCGGCACGCCGCAATTTCCCTTGGCCACCACGAAAGCATCGGGCCGTGCAGCGGTGATGCCCATTACTGTGGCAATCAATTCCGATGCGCCCACGCCGCAATTTGCACCAATGGCGATGGGTTGAGTTGAAAGTGAGGCGGCCAATGCACCGAAGGCTGTCGGTGTGATGCCCATCATGGTGCGGCCATTGGTGTCAAAGCTCATGGTGGTGACGATCGGAAGGCCTGCTACGGCTGCCCCCTCAACGGCGGCGCGCAATTCTTCTTCTCCCGACATGGTTTCGATCCACAGAACATCCACGCCACCCTCTTTCAAGGCAAGCGCCTGCTCGGCAAAAGCTGAAACACCTTCTTCATAGGGGAAGGTGCCGACGGGCATATAGATTTCTCCAGTTGGGCCTATAGAACCTGCAACATAAACATCACGCGAAACGGCTTCGGCTTCAGCGCGGGCATTCTTAGCGGCGGCGATATTGATTTCGCGCACGCGGTCTTGGCCATTATGCAGCTTCAACCGATGGCGGTTACCGCCGAAGGTGTTGGTGAGAATAATATCAGCACCCGCCGCGATGAAGCGCTTGTGCAGATCGCGTACGCGGTCAACATACTCTAAATTCCACATTTCTGGGGCATCACCACTCATCAAACCCATCTGGAAATAATTGGTGCCAGTGGCCCCATCGGCCAAGAGCCATGGTTTGGTGTTCAAGCTTTCAGTGAATGATTGGCGGGGCATAGGGCGATCCTTAAAACTATATAAAGGAATCTTTATATGATTTTTGTACTCTGGGCAAGCCTCAGCTTAGGCATTCTCCTTGCCATAAAACAGCCCCACCACATGTTCGGCCTGTGCGAAGAACAGCCAACGCTCAACCCAAGCTGCAAACATGATAACCGGAACGGCGGGCAGGGAAAGCCACGGCCAATGAGAGCACAGCACAATGAACAGGAATGCTAAGTCTAATAGCGCCAAGGTGAGAATGCGAAGTCTCTGGGCATGGCGACGCGCCACCACATAACCCATTTCTTTCATCAGGAAATTGGTCGACGTATGCGGCACTTCCCATTGGCGCACACCTTCACCGAGGCCCGTGGCCGCTGCCATAGTGTGGCTGCGCGGATCTTTTTCCAACCGTCGCCAATAGAGAAACTTGAGAATGATCAACACCAGCAGTGCTAATATGGACAACACGGATTGCGCTGGCGCGAAACGACCAAACACATAGGCAATGGCCGTGAGCCAGACTGAGCCCGTGGCGGCCGAGAAGGCCAGATAGACCGGAATAGTGAGGGGCTGATACCATGCCCTGATGGTTTTCAAGGTGGAATAAATTTTCGCGGTGCAGAACACTGTGATCCAGCACATGAGCGCTGTGGCATAGCCTAGGGGAGCAATAAGCTGCGGCAGATCAACAAGGCCAGACCAGCAGGCGGCAAAGGCAATCGCCAATGGATAAGTGACAACAGCCGCAACACCTTCACGGCTCAGCCATGACGAGCGCCATTGCGAGAGAGCCCTCCATGCGCGTTCGGGGCGCCCGAGATGCAGGGTGGAAGATAAGAGACCAATGGTGATGAGGGCGAGGGCGATGAAGAGTGATGTGAAGGCGAAGGCCATGGTGGAGGCGCGGCCATGGCTGGCCCCGGCGAGACAGAGTAATGAAAGCAAGCCGTAGCCTGCGCCGGAGGCTGTGGTGAAGAGGATGACGGAATAGGCCGGATTCATTTGGCAACCTTTACCGTGAGGAGCTGTGTAATCATCCTTCCAGCTTCCCAGAATTATCATCAGCATTTGCGCCTGCTGAAATTGAAGACTTGCTCAATAACTTATCCGCCCACAAAAATAATTTCTCCATCGGCGAACCATTGGATTTAGGCAGCGCTTCAATATGGGCCTGTTTGGTTTCGCGGCGGGCACGCGGTGGCAGATATTTGTTGGTGGGCTTGTAGCCCATCTCCGGCAGCAGATCATAGCCGCCCCGTTCTTTAACCAGCAGCGATACATCAGAATTTTCATCACCCAAATCACCAAAGTGGCGCGCACCCGTGGGGCAGGCTTTTACGCAGGCTGGCACTTGATCTTCGGGTTCCAAGTTGGTGTTATAAATGCGGTCCACACAGAGCGTGCATTTTTTCATGACGCCTTGAGTGTAATCATATTCGCGTGCGCCATAGGGGCATGCCCATGAGCAAAGCTTGCAGCCGATGCAGGTATCAGGGTTGATGAGCACAATACCATCTTCGGCGCGCTTATAGGATGCGCCTGTCGGGCAGACGGTGACACAGGCGGGTTCTTCGCAATGCAGGCAGGAGCGTGGGAAATTTACGATGCGGCTGTCATCCCTGCCCTGTTCCTTCACTTCATAACCATGAATACGGTTGAACCACGGGCCTGATGGATCAGCACCATAAGGATCAGTGTCGGTGAGAGGGCCGGAATCACCGTGCGCATTCCATTCCTTGCAAGAGGTGGCGCAAGCCTGGCACCCCACGCAAGTGTCGAGATCAATGACGAGGCCGAGCTTTTTGGTGGTGGTGAGTGGGAGGGATGTCATGCGTGGCCACCCTTCCTTCTCCCCTTGTGGGAGAAGGTGGCGCGAAGCGACGGATGAGCGGGTGGGTGGTTCATTTCGCCCTCTTCAATTTTTTAAAGTCGTCGCGAGCGTCGCCTCGAGATGGGCGACACGACCGAGCGCCGCTTCGAGATCGTCGCGTCGTGCGGTGTCCGTCTCGAGCACGACGCATCTTTAATCACTGCGACGACGCCTGTCGATCGCAATC
>JANYGE010000444.1 GCA_025362535.1 Hyphomicrobiales bacterium | reverse complement strand
GTGCGCAGGCGGAAGAAGCCGCACGTCTTGCTGATCATATTTTCTTTGTGATTGATGCCCGCGCTGGTGTGACGCCGATTGATGAGAAATTCGCTGAGCGCATTCGCAAACTGGGAAAGCCCGTCACAGTTCTCGCCAATAAGGCTGAAACCCGCGCCGTGGCCAATTCGGTGGGTGAAGCGTTTCGGTTGGGCTTTGGTCAACCTCTGCCCATTTCAGGCGAGCATGGCGAAGGCATGGAGCATATTTATGATGTGGTGCGGCCTTACATAGATGCCGATGCTGAAGCCACAAAAATTGCTGAAGAAGAAGACGAAGATTTTGTGCCAGCGCCCTATGACCCTGAATATGAAGGGCCAGATCAACCCGAGCGCAAATTGCGCCTCGCTATTATCGGCCAGCCCAATGCGGGTAAATCCACTTTGGTCAATACCATGTTGGGTGAAGACCGTATGCTCACAGGCCCAGAAGCGGGCATTACGCGTGATGCAATTTCCAGCGATTGGAAATGGAAAGACCGCGAGATCAAGCTATGGGACACCGCAGGTATCAGGCGCAAAGGCAAAGTGAAAGAAAAGCTCGAGAAACTTTCTGTCACTGATGCCATGCGCGCCATTCGTTATGCCGATTGTGTTGTGGTTCTCGTCGATGCTGCAGCTCATATTGAAAAACAAGATTTGACGCTGTGCGATCTGGTGGCACGTGAAGGCCGCGCCATTGTTCTGGCTTTGAGCAAATGGGATTTGGTGGAAGACAAGCAAGCCGCCATGATGAAGGTGAATGACATCATGGAAGATATTCTACCCGATATTCGCGGGCTGCCCATCGTCACATTATCGGCCAAGCAAGGCCGCGGGCTTGATAAGATGATGCAGGCTGTCATCGATATGGACAAGAAGTGGAACCAGCGGATTTCAACATCCAAGCTCAATCGCTGGCTGGAAGCTGCGGTGCGTAAAAACCCGCCGCCCGCTCCAACTGGTCGCCGCATTAAAATCCGCTATGGCACCCAAGCCAGCGCAAGGCCGCCCACATTTGCCCTGTTCGGCAATCAACTTGATAAGCTGCCCAGAACCTATGTGCGCTATTTAATGAATGGCTTGCGCGCCGAATTGAAATTGGAAGGTGTGCCGATCAGGTTCAGTTTGCGCGGTGGGGATAATCCTTACGATAAAGCAAAGTAAGAATGCTTCGGGGTAATGTCTAAATTCACCCTTCTCCTTTGGAGAAGGTGGCGCGACGCGCCGGATGAGGTCCCTTCAACTTAAAGCACCTGCTTAAACAGCCCAGTCTCCGCATATTTATAAACGGCACCCGTATCGGTAAACTCATCTGTACACATGGCAACCAGCTGTGCTGCCACTTCATCTGCGGTGGGCAATGTCATCGGGTCTTCGCCGAGCATGGCGGTGGCCCGCATTTTAGTGCGGGTGGGGCCGGGGCTGAAGAGATTGGCGCGCACAGTTGTGGTGGCCATTTCGGCGGCATAGGTTTTCACCAAGGCTTCTAACGCGGCTTTGGAAACGGAATAGGTGCCCCAATAGGCAAAGCACTTATAGGCAAGGCCAGAGGTAACGAAGATGGCTCGGCCCTGTGGGGCCAGACGCAGCAGCGGATCAAGCGACCGCAGCAGGCGATAGTTTGCCGTGAGATTGACCGCCATCGCCTCATCCCAGACTTTAGGATCAACATGGGGCACAGGGGTGAGCTTGCCCAATATGCCCGCATTGCCGATTAAAATATCAAGCTTTTTCCAGCGTTCGAAGAGGGCTGCCCCCAAGCGATCAATGGCTGGATAGTCGGTAATATCCATGGGCACTAACGTGGCGCTTGAACCTACGGCCTTGATCGCATCATCAAGCTCTTCCAGCCCGCCTTGGGTTCTGGCGGTGGCAACGATATGGGCCCCTTGGGAGGCCAAGGCCAATGCGATGGCCTTGCCAAGCCCGCGCGATGCGCCAGTGACAACGGCGATTTTTCCTTCAAGAATTTTTGCCATGCTCAGCCCGCTTCGGCCAAAAGCGAAAGCTGCTGCTTGGGGTTTTCGCCTTGCAAATCGGTGAGGTGCGTGGGGTAATCGCCCGTGAAGCAATGATCGGTGAATTGTGGGTTCACATTGTCGCGCGCTTCGAAGCCTGCGGCTTTGTAAATGCCATCGACGGATACAAAGGCCAGCGAATCCACGCCGATGAATTTCCGCATTTCTTCTAAGCTATGGCCAGCGGCAAGCAGCGATTTTTGCTCAGGTGTATCAATGCCATAATAATCGGGGAATTTAATCGGCGGGCTGGCGATGCGCATATGCACTTCCTTGGCTCCGGCTTCCCGCATCATCTGCACGATTTTAATTGATGTGGTGCCGCGCACCACGGAATCATCCACCAGCACAATGCGCTTGCCTTCAACTACGGCGCGGTTGGCATTGTGTTTTAACTTCACGCCGAGCGAGCGGATTTGCTGGGTGGGTTCAATGAAGGTGCGGCCCACATAATGGTTGCGGATAATGCCGAGTTCAAAGGGGATGCCTAAGGCTGCGGCATAGCCCAAGGCGGCAGGAACGCCAGAATCCGGGATCGGCACGATCACATCAGCGTCGCACGGAGCTTCGAGGGCGAGCTGCTTGCCCGTGGCTTTGCGCACATCATAAACCGAGCGGCCACCCAAAATCGAATCTGGCCTTGAGAAATAAATATATTCAAAAATGCAGGGGCGGGCTTTTTGTTTGGGAAATGGATAATGCGATTCAATTCCAGTTTCGGAAATCACAATCACTTCGCCATTCTCAACTTCGCGCACAAATTTTGCACCGATAATATCCAAGGCACAGGTTTCCGAGCAGAGAATATAAGCGCCGTTCAGCTCGCCCAAAATCAGCGGGCGAATGCCGAGTGGGTCACGCGCACCGATCAGTTTTTTATTGGTGAGCGAAACCAAAGCATAGGCACCCTCAAGATTGCGCAACGCATCAACATAGCGTTCGATCAGGCGGGTCTTTTGCGAACGCGCCACCAGATGCAAAATCGCTTCAGTGTCAGAGGTTGATTGATAGATCGCCCCTTGGGCAATTAAATTGCGGCGCAGGGTGAGGCCATTGGTCAGGTTGCCATTATGCGCGGTGGCAATGCCGCCTGCAGCAAGCTCGGCAAACAGCGGCTGCACATTGCGCAAAATGGTTTCGCCAGTTGTTGAGTAGCGCACATGGCCAAGCGCCATCGTGCCACGCAAACGGCTGATGACTTTTTCCGATGAGAAGTGATCGCCCACCAAACCCATGCGGCGTTCCGAGTGAAACCGTTCACCATCATAAGAGACGATGCCAGCGGCCTCTTGGCCGCGGTGCTGTAAGGCGTGGAGGCCTAATGCGGTGAGGGCAGCAGCATCAGGGTGCCCGAACACGCCAAACACACCGCATTCTTCGCGCAGCGTATCACCATCTAAATCAAAATCATGTGTCATTGCTGCGTGGTACCTTGCCCGAAAACAGGTTCTTGCGCTGGTGCTGCGGCACCGGTTCCTTCAACCAGATTATCCAAGCTTTTGGTCTCGCCAGTGGAATAGCCCGAACCCGTATCAGGGGCGGTGGTGGCCGCTGCTATGGGTTTGCTGACTGGCGTATCTGGATTGCCGATCAAGGTGGAGTTTGAAAGTTTCTCGGCAATGTCTGGCGGCATGAGGTTCAGCATGGCATTGCTCACGGTGCGGATCACGGGCAGGGTTACGGCATTGCGCACCCAGTCTTCCTGGCGATCAACGGGGAGAAGCCAGCCATAAAACAAATAAGCGATGGCAACCAAAACGATGCCGCGCAGCAGGCCATAGAAAAATCCGAGGGTGCGGTCAAAAGCACCCACTGAACTATCCACCACCCGGTCTGATATTTTGACGCTGATTACTGAAACCACAATCAGCACGAGAATGAAGGCCACAGCGGCCACAGCGATTTGCGCAATGATGGGTTTATCAACATGTGGCAAAACCAAATCCAGCAAGGGTTGCTGCTTCATGGCCAAATAGGCTGCTGCCGCAGCCAAGCCCCAGGCAATGAGCGAGAGCACTTCGCGGGTGAAACCGCGGGCCAGCGCCAAGAGGCCGGAGATGATCATGATACCGAGGAGAATGAAATCGAGATATTGAAAGGACATTGGGAATCCTGCTGAAGCCTGAGAGGTATTCCCCCTCTATATAAAACATTCGGGCTGAGGGCTAGCGGGGATTTGGGTTTTAAGCAATCCGCCGCAAACCTTTTGAGCGTGACGCCACCCAGGCGACCAAATCAGCCACGGTGCTCACCTGCTTGGCGTTGATTGTGCCCTTTATCGGCTTTTCGCCCTGATCGGCGATCACAGCATCAGCAAGGCCCAGTTTTTGGGCTTCCTTCAACCGCGACTCAGTTTGGCCCACCGGGCGAACAGCACCTGAAAGCGCAATTTCGCCGAAGATCACCGTGCCATGGGGAATCACAGTGTCTGAAAGCGAAGAGAGCAGGGCGGCAGCCACGGCCAGATCAGCGGCGGTTTCTTTAAGGCGCAATCCCCCTGCCACATTCAAATAAACATCATGATTGGAGAGGCTGACGCCTGCACGAGCTTCTAATACTGCGAGAATCATATTGAGCCGCGTGGTATCCCAACCGACAGCGGTGCGTCTTGGCGTGCCGAGCGGCGAGGGGGCGACGAGCGCCTGCACTTCCACCAGCAGGGGCCGTGTGCCTTCAATACCGGCAAACACGGCTGTGCCGGGGGCCGCACGTTCGGCTGAACCCATGAACAGGCGCGATGGATTGGTGACTTCGCGCAAGCCCAGATCCGACATTTCAAACACGCCAATTTCGTCCGTGGGGCCGAAGCGGTTTTTCACGGCACGCAAAATGCGAAATTGATGGCCCCGGTCACCCTCAAAATACAGCACAGTGTCGACCAGATGCTCGATCACTTTAGGTCCGGCAATCTGGCCATCCTTGGTCACATGGCCCACCAGAAGCACACAGGCGCCCTTGGTTTTGGCATAGCGCACCATGGCTTCAGACCCGGCTTTGAGTTGCGAGACCGTGCCGGGGGCGGATTCCACGGCGGGCGACCACAGCGTTTGCACCGAGTCGATCACCACCACGGAAGGCGGTGCACCTTCATTCAGCGTGGCGATAATGTCGGAGACATTGGTTTCAGCGGCCAACAGCACTTGAGCATTTTCGAGGCCCAACCGCGAAGCCCGCATGCGCACTTGGGCGATGGCTTCTTCGCCCGTCACATAAATCACGCGCTCACCCTTATTGGCGAGTGCCGCCAATGCCTGCAGGAGCAGCGTGGATTTGCCAATGCCAGGGTCGCCCCCGATTAACACGGCCGAACCCGGAACAAAGCCGCCGCCGGTGGCGCGGTCTAACTCGGTAATGCCCGATTCAATGCGTGGCGGCACCGGAGATTCGCCCTTCAATTCCACCAGCCTGGCCACGCGGCCTTTGGGCAAAACCTGCCCCTTGGCGCCGGAAGCAGGCGGGCCGGAGCGCTCTTCGGTGATGGTGTTCCACCCATCACAAGCCTCACAATGGCCGGACCATTTGTGGGTGACATCCCCGCAGGATTGACAGACGAAATTAGATTGAGCTTTGGCCATGGGTTGACGGATAGCATGGAACGTATAGAGAACGCAAGGGGCAAAGGGACCTCATCCGGCGCGTTGCGCCACCTTCTCCAATGGAAAAGGGTGAAATAATTTAGGGCGGTGTCAAACTTCACCCTTCCCCTCTGGGGAAGGTGGCCGAAGGCCGGATGAGGTCTCTTCCTTTGACTATTCATTTGCCTCGACCATCGCTTTTATTTTCAGCGCTTTCTCGAAATGATCAAGCCTGTGCGTGGTGATCCACCATGTTGCAGCATCCATCAACATTTCAGGATCGTCATTGTGGTTCTTGAAGAATGCATAAAATGATAATCCAACATTAGGACCACTCCGAGCGATCTTTGTCGTGCAGACCTCAATGATCTTGTTTCGGAGTTCAGCCTTCAATTTCAAATACCACCCTGCCATCACACAGCGTCATCACCGGCTTC
>JANYGE010000391.1 GCA_025362535.1 Hyphomicrobiales bacterium | reverse complement strand
AACGTGAAAATAGTGACCATCGAAAGATTGGCAGCATGCGGCGTGATCGGCAGGCCAGCCTTCTTGGCCATCTCCACCACCTTCAGCGTGCGGCTGATGCCACCCAAATAACAAATGTCAGGCTGCGCCACATCAACAGCGCGCATCTCCATAGCAAATTTCCATAAGGCCAAATCGCAATCTTGCTCGCCGCCTGTCACATCAAGTGACAGCGTGTCGGTCACTTCTTTGGTCCAGTCATATTCCCAATAAGGGCATGGCTCTTCGAAATGTGCAATGCCATTCTGTTCGAGCATGCGACCGACTTCAATGGCTTTTTTCGGTGTGTAACAACTGTTGCCATCCACCAGCAAAATCGCATCATCACCTAAGGCTTTGCGCATCAACGGCACAATGGTTTCAGTGCGCCCCGGCCATTCATCTTTGTCGCGGCCACATTCCGAGCCAACGCGAAATTTGAACGCCTTGTAACCAAACTCACCCTGCAAGCGCTTCATCCGCTCGGCTTCGGCTTCATTGGTAATCTCCGAGCGTTTCATGCTGGAAGCATAGGCTGGAAATGGACGAGGCTTTCCGCCTAGTAATTCGCACACTGATTTTTGTTCAATCTTCCCGCGCAAATCCCACAATGCTGTATCCAGCCCCGTGATGGCTCGCATGAGATAAGAACCGGGGAACTTGTGTTCGCGCTCAGGGATCAGCCGCACCAACTCTTCAATATTTAGGGCATCAGCACCAATGGCCCAGCGCGCCACTTGGCGGTGAAAGATTTCGCAGGTGATGTCGGCATTATAAGTTGAAACTTGGCCCCAGCCTTGCTGCCCACTGTCGGTTGTCACCCGCACGAAGCCAACGGCTTGCGTGCAAAAGGTTTCGAGCTTAACTATTTTTCATTCATCTTCAATCTTGATCAAAGCTTGCCGCGCCTGTTCGCGCCGCCGCAAAATTTCATAAGTGATGGCCGCAATCACCGTAAGCACGATAAAAATCAAAGCCAAGGCATTAATCGTAGGGGTGATGCCAGAACGGATTTTCGAGCCTACATAAACCGTGAGGGTTTGCGAATTGCCGCGGGTGAACAATGTGATGTTGTAATTTTCCACCGATTGGAAAAATGCAATCAAAGCACCAGCGCCAATTGCCGGATATAAGTGCGGAATAAGAATGCGGCGCATCACTTGGCCGTGATTTGCCCCCAAATCCAGTGCCGCCTCTTCAAGCCCCGGATCAAAGCTTTGCAGACGCGCTAGAACCAGCAACATTACATAAGCCGCGATAAACGATACTTGCCCCAGAACAGAAAGATGCAAACCGGCAGACACATGAAAATTATTCCAGAACAGTAACGTAGAAATGCCAATCACGGCACCGGGTGTTAAAATCGGGGCCACCATGAAACCATAGATGAACGAACGCACATTGGGTTTCACTGAGTTCAGAAGTATCGCACCTGCTGTGCCAATTGGAACAGAAATTCCCACAACACAAACAGCAACTATGAGCGTGTTGCGAATGGCCCCCCACATAACTTGATCATTCCACAAATCAGAAAACCATTGGCCGGTAAACCCGACCCACGGATAAACTGAAGGCATACGAGAATCATTGAGTGCCGCCCCGCCCATCACCACAAGTGGCAGCAGCATGAACAACAAGAAGATCACGAGATAGGCGCGGATTACAAAATTGCCGAAAGCTTTGGATGACATTTTTAAATCCTCACTTCGCAATATCAACAAGACGCACGTTGAGAACGCGCATCACAATGCTGACGAATAAAATACACAACACCAAGAGCAGGAACGCATAAGCTGCACCCGTATTCCAATCCAAACCTTCAAACATCCATTGCTGAATGATCTCGGTGAACCAGCGCGAATTGGTGGAAGCCAATGTGCTGGGCACAATCACTGAACCTGCACACAACATAAACACCATAACGCAACCAGAAGCGATACCGGGTTTAGAATGTGGAATAACCACGCGCCAATGCGTGCGCCACATGGATGAGCCCAAATCCTGAGCCGCCTCGACTTGGTTTGTATCGAGCGAAGAAATTGCGTTATAGATCGGGAACAGCATGAAGAGAACATAAGAATAGATCAGACCAATGATCACGCCGTTAAAGCCTGAGAGCCAGCGAATAGGATCATGAATAACATGCAAACCCAGCAGCAGTGCATTCAAAGGCCCCTGAAATGCTAGGATGATAAACCATGCAAAGGACCGCAAAATTTCGCTCACCCAAAGCGGAATGAGTAGCAGCAAGAAAATGGTAGGCGCATTGGCGGGGCGGCAAACTTTTGATAAAAAATAGGCCAGAGGATAACTCAGTACCAAACAAGTCAATGTCACCAAGCTGCTATAAAGAACCGTCTTCCAGAATATCGTAATATGAATGGGGCTGTTCAAAAATGTTTCATAGTTTTTGAGCGAATAAACATCTTTCGGCCCGCCCAGATCAACCACTGGCAAATACGGCTTGAATGAAAATTCAAACAACACCAGATTTGGAATAACCACCAACATCAACAGCCAGAAGGCTGTTAACCCCACCATCGTAATTGAAAGCCCGTAACCATAGCGTCTGAAAAGTTCACCCATAGCCCCTGCCCCTAATGTGAAGCGGTGGCAGCATCCACCAGCACGACAGCATCTTCAGTATCAAACACCATATGTTGTTTTGAACCCCGCACTGGCGGTGAAGCGTTCGGATCATTCTGCGCCTGCACCATATGGGTGGCACCCTTGGCATCTTTCACAAAGATATTTACAAAGTTGCCCTCAAACGCCATTTCCGCCACATCAACCGGAATAGAGTTGGTCTTGGTGGAAGCTTTGGCTTGAAGGAAACTGTGCTCGGGCCGCACATAGATTTTGGCTTGCGTGCCTTTCACAACACCAGGCCCCACCTTCGATGTGAAATTGCCAGATGACGTAGCAAAAGTCGCCACACCATTGCTGAGAGATTTCACTGTACCCTCAAACACATTGTTTTCCCCCACGAAGGAGGCCACAAAGCCATTTGCCGGATTGTTATAAATCTCCATCGGTGTGCCAACCTGCTGCAGCACACCCTGAGACATAACGCCCACACGGTCTGACATGGCCAAGGCTTCGCCTTGATCATGCGTAATATAAATAAATGTAACGCCCGTGCGCTTTTGAATGGCGCGAAGCTCGGCGCGCATATGTTGGCGCAACTTCAAATCGAGCGCCGAAAGCGGCTCATCAAGCAACATCACTTTGGGTTCAACCGCAAGAGCGCGGGCAATCGCCACGCGTTGCTTTTGTCCACCTGAAAGTTGGCTCACTTTCTTATCGGCTGAATCATGCAAATCAACCAGCTTCAAAAGCTCCTCAGCCTTGGCGCGGCGTGTAGCTTTATCAACCCCACGCACTTCAAGACCAAAGGCAATATTCTCCCAGACTGGCATGAGGGGGAACAAGGCCAAGTTTTGGAAAATCAAGGCGGTGGGGCGCATGTTTGGCCCAATGCCAATCATATCCTTGCCACCGATTTTAACCGCACCACCCGTTGGGTCCATGAACCCCGAAATCAACCGCAAGATTGTGGTCTTGCCGCAACCCGATGGCCCGAGGAATGAAAAAAATTCCCCCGCCTTAATAGTGACATTGACATTATTGACGGCACGAAACTTGCCGAAATCCATATTCACGTGAGACAATTCAACGTCTTCACTCATCGCTCAAACTCCCCGTCCGCCCCATTATTAAAGTTGGCTTTTTGCCAAGCTTCTTATTCTTTTTAGCAAAGTGCAATAACAAAAAAGCGACGGGCTTTCGCCCGTCGCTCCATTAACTGATTGAATTAAGCAGCAATGAACTTGTCTGCATATTCAGCACGCAGCTTCAAGAAGGAGCTGGTCTGAACTGGCCACCACCAAAGCTTGGTCAAGGCGTCTCCAGGGAATGCTGCATTGTAGAATGCAGTGTTTGCTGGATCCATGAGCTCAATAGCGCCCTTACCAACTGGGTTAGCAGCATAGGTCTTAGCCATGGCTGCGCCACCTTCGGCTGTTGCTTGGAAGTTTGCCCATTCAATGGCTTGTTCAACGTTCTTGGCGTTCTTCATCATCATGTAACCTTGGTTCCATGCAAATGCGCCTTCCTTCGGAGCAACATAGCCGAAGCCATCTTTGCCCATGTTGAAGCCAGTTGAATCCCAGCACTGGCCAAGAATGCAACCATTGGTACGGAATGCAGCTTGAGCTTCGTTTTCGCCCTTCCAGAATTGAGCAATATTGCCCTTCTTCTTGATGGCTTCTGCGAGGATCACATCCCAGATGACCTTCATGTCATCATCGCTCTTGTAACCATCCATGAATGGCTTTGGCAATTTGCCAGCAGCATCCAAAACACGGCCCAAAGATGCGAGAGCAGAGTGAGCACGAACAGTCACTTTGCCTTCAAGGCCTTCACCCCAAAGATCAGCCAAGCTGGCTTTGCCATATTCAGTTGGGAACTTTTCTTTGTTGTAAACAATTGCTTCAGTGCCCCAAACAGCTGGCAAGAAATAACGCTTGCCATCGATGGATGCCATTTCACCGGCCAGACCATCAACCATGCCAGGCAAATAGCTGCCCAAAGTTGTCTTTGAATCATCCCATGGCTGAACCAGATCATTTTCAACATAAGACTTCACGCGATCAACTGTTGGCTCAACAGTGTCGAACGCACCAGTTTGCGCAGCAAGCTTGGCTTGAGCAAAAATCGTGTCATTGTCTGGTTGCTCAACCAAGTTCACCTTAATGCCGGTTTTCTTGGTGAAAGCTTCGATCGAGGCCTTGTAGCCATCATAACCAGCCCAACCCATATGGTTGAGTTCGCCTGATGACGAGAAAGCGTTCTTCACGAACAATGGGCTGGCAAAACCAACAGCGCCGAGAGCCGCTGCCGACTTCATCAAGCTGCGGCGCGACATTTGGGCGGCGCGCAGTGTATCATGCGTATTTGATGTCTTCATAGTTTCACTCCTCCGATAGCGAGGCCAGCACAATGCCAGCCACTCAATTCAATAACTGGCCAAGGAAAATGGCTCTTTGGTTATTTCGCCAACATTTATGACTCTTATGTGACAGTCTTACAATGGGCTATTTATGAGTCCAGATCACTTCATAGGCCCGTGCCAGCTTTAAAACACCGATATCGTCCTGCGGCTTGCCCATGAGTTGCATTCCCATGGCACGATTGCCTGCAAATCCAACAGGAACGCTTATTATTGGGCAACCGGACATGGTTCCGAGTGATACAATCTGCATCCAGCGATGATAGGAGTCCATTGCAACGCCATTAATAATTTTTGGCCAATGCTGTTCCACCGCGAAAGGAAAGACTTGGGCAGATGGTAAAGCCAGAAAATCAAACTCCGCGAAGGTTTTTATCACGCACTGGTACCATTCCGAGCGCACAACTGCTGCCTGGTAAACATCAAGCGCACTGAGTTTGAGCGATTGCTCAATCTCCCAAATGGCTTCTGGCTTAAGCAAAGCGCGTTCAGCAGGGTTATTGTAATGCGCGATCATCCCGCCCCCCGCACTAAACTGCCGCAAGACTTTAAAGGCCTGCCATAGCCGTTCATAATCAAATTGCGGCACCATGGCTTCCACCTCTGCACCCGCAGTCTCAAGGCCCTTCAAGCCATTCTGGCAAATCTGCAGAACGCCAGGCTCCATCGGCAAAGCTCCGTTTAGATCTCCCAGCCAAGCAACGCGCTTGCCCTTGGCATCCGACAAAATCTCGCCCGCAAATTCAGAACCATCAGTGAGAAGTGAGAGCGGCACCCGCGCATCACGCCCCGCCTGCACGGACAAGA
>JANYGE010000386.1 GCA_025362535.1 Hyphomicrobiales bacterium | reverse complement strand
CACTTTGCGCAATCTCGGCTCAGGCCAAGGAAGAAGCAGCCCCTGAAGGTGCTGTTTCTGCTGAAGTTCCAGCTTCGAACCAGAAGGCCCCAGATCCTAAGGCCGCTGCTGCCGCTGCTCCAGCTAAGGGTGGCAAAGCTGCCGCCCCGGCCAAGGGTGCCGCGCCGGCAAAAGCTGCTGCAGCTGCTCCTGCGCCCAAGAAGAAGTAAGTTTTTTACAATTGGTTTTGGAAACGGCGGAGAGAAATCTCCGCCGTTTTTGTTTGAGGGATGCAAACTTGCAACCGATTGGACCATCGCTTATAGCACAGATCATCAACCACGCTCTTAAGGAGGCCATATGTTTTTGTTTGTTGGCCTCGGCAATCCGGGGGCTAAATATGCTTCTAACCGCCATAATATCGGTTTCATGGCGGTGGATGTGATTGCTGCAGCGCATGGTTTTTCACCGTGGAAAAAGAAGTTTCAAGGCGAGATTTCTGAGGGTGTTTTGGCGGGCGAAAAAGTGCTGCTGCTGAAGCCGCAGATTTTTATGAATGAGTCTGGCCGCTCGGTGGGCGAAGCGGTGCGCTTTCATAATATGCCGCTGGATAAAGTGTTTGTATTTTATGATGAGCTGGATTTGGAGCCGAGCAAAATTCGGGTGAAGCTGGGTGGTGGGGCGGCCGGCCATAATGGCATTCGCTCGATCTCCTCTCATATCACTCCAGAGTTTAAGCGCGTGCGGCTTGGCATTGGCCACCCCGGAGATGCCCGCATGGTGATGCCGCATGTGCTGGGTGATTTTGCTAAAAGTGATCGTGAATGGCTGGTTGCATTGTTGGACGCGGTAGCAGATAACGCCGCCATGTTGATTGAAGGGGCGGAAGCGAAGTTTCAAAGCCATGTGCATTTGAAAGTGAACCCGCCTCCGCCGAGAGAAAAAAAGAAGGACTGATCATGGGTTTTAAATGTGGCATTGTTGGTTTGCCGAATGTGGGCAAATCCACGTTGTTCAATGCGCTGACGCAAACATCGGCGGCGCAGGCGGCGAATTATCCGTTTTGCACGATTGAGCCCAACGTCGGTGATGTGGGCGTGCCAGACCCCAGACTTGATGTGCTTGCCGCCATTGCGGGCAGCCAACAAATTATCCCAACGCGGCTTACCTTTGTAGATATTGCGGGCCTTGTGAAAGGTGCTTCCAAGGGCGAAGGCTTGGGCAATCAGTTCCTCGCTAACATTCGCGAGACTGATGCTATTGCCCATGTGGTGCGTTGTTTTGAAGATGGTGACATCACGCATGTGTCGGGCAAGATTGATCCCTTGGCGGATATTGAAATTATTGAAACGGAATTGATGTTGGCTGATTTAGAAGCGCTGGAAAAGCGCCAGCCTGCTGCCGAGAAAAAAGGCAAGCAAGGCGACAAGGATCAGAAGGAATTGGCTGACCTGATGATGCGGGCTTTGGTGTTGCTGCGCGAAGGCAAGCCAGCGCGGGTGACTGAACGCACTGCTGATGAAGAAAAGATTTTTCAAGGCTTGGGTCTACTCTCTTCAAAGCCTGTACTTTATGTGTGCAATGTGGAAGAAGCCGCTGCCGACAAGGGCAATGATTTTTCCGAGCGCGTGAAGGCCTTTGCCAAAACTGAAGGCAATGTGGCTGTGGTGGTTTCCGCCAAGATCGAAAGCGAAATCGCTTTAATGGCGCAAGCCGACCAGAAAGACTTTCTCGATGCTGTAGGCTTGGCCGAACCCGGTTTGAACCGGGTGATTAGAGCGGGCTATGAGCTCCTCGGCCTGTTCACTTATTTCACGGTTGGCCCGAAAGAAGCCCGCGCCTGGACCATCACCCAAGGCACCAAAGCCCCCGCTGCTGCGGGTGTGATCCACACGGATTTTGAAAAAGGCTTCATCCGCTCCGAGACGATTGCCTATGATGATTATGTGGCAGGCAAAGGCGAAGCAGGGGCCAAGCTTGCTGGCAAGTTCCGCTTAGAAGGCAAGGAATATGTGGTGGCTAATGGTGATGTGATGCATTTTAGGTTTAATACCTAAGCGCACGTTTTCGCTTTTGGTCGGTTGGGTTTTCTTTTGGTGGAATCTGTGTTTATAGTTTGAAAAACTAGAATAACCGCCAATGGGAGAAGCTGATGGATCGCCGGAATTTTTTTAGAAAATCTAGTGTTGTTGCTGCTGGTGCTTCGGTTGCGCTTGCTGCGCCTGCAATTGCGCAATCTGCGCCTGAAGTGAAGTGGAGGCTTACATCGAGCTTTCCCAAAGCCTTAGATACAATCTTTGGAACGGCTAATACTTTTGCTCGGTATGTGAATGAAGCAACGGATGGCAAGTTCCAGATTCAGGTTTTTGCGGCCGCCGAAATTGTACCGGGCCTTGAGGCAGCAAATGCGGTGGGTGCAGGCACTGTGGAGATGTGCCACACAGCCAGCTATTATTACTGGGGCAAAGACCCCACCTATGCCTTGGCAACGGCAGTGCCCTTTGGTTTGAACTCACGTCAACAAAACGCCTGGATGTATTATGGCGGTGGCCTTGATTTGATGAATGAATTCTATGCCACGAAAAATCTTATTGCGTTTCCATGCGGAAATACCGGAGCGCAAATGGGTGGGTGGTTCCGCAAGGAAATTAAATCACTGGCTGATTTGCAAGGTGTGAAAATGCGCATCGGCGGATTTGGTGGCAAAGTGATTTCGAAAATTGGTGTTGTGCCACAACAAATTGCCGGCGGCGAAATTTATCAAGCGCTCGAAAAAGGTACGATTGATGCTGCTGAATGGGTTGGGCCCTATGATGATGAGAAGCTTGGCTTCTATAAAGTGGCACCCTATTATTATTATCCAGGCTGGTGGGAAGGTGGTGCCATGTTGCACACCATGATCAACACGGCAAAATGGGCTGAATTGCCGCCTGCTTATCAATCAATCATCAAGACAGCGTGTCAGGCTGCCAATTCTGATATGCAGGCCAAATATGATGCTGTTAATCCTGCTGCCCTCAAGCGCCTTGCGGCGGCGGGTGCTAAATTCGCACCATTCCCTGCTGATGTGATGGATGCGAGCTTCAAAGCTGCCAATGAAACTTATGCCGAAATCAATGCATCAAATGCGGGTTTCAAAAAAATCTATGACTCGATGGTGGCGTTCCGCAAGGATGCTTATTTGTGGGCGCAGTTCTCCGAATATCAATTTGATGCTTTCATGATGGGCAAACAACGCAAAGACGAGCTTTGATCTTATCACTATAGTGAAGGAAAGGGCCCTGATGTGGGGCCTTTTTCATTTGATGATGGGGGCTAGATTGAGATCAAGCGACGGGCTTTGGTCTGGTACGATCACTTTAAAGTTTGGATCGATGACGAGTTCCTTATCCAAGGCGAAGGTGACAATTTGCGGGAACACAATCAGAAGCCCAACAAGGATGAGCTGCAAGACCACCCAGGGAATAGCGCCCCAATAGATATCGCTGCTCTTAATGTTGGGTGGCGCAATGCCACGCAAATAAAACAACGCAAAGCCAAAGGGTGGATGCATGAAACTGGTTTGAATATTGGCACCCAACAAAACGCCGAGCCAAACTGGATTTATACCAAGAGCGTGGGCGGCTGGCATGAGCAGGGGCACAATGATGAAGGCAATTTCGAAGAAATCGAGAAAGAACGCAATCACAAAGACGAACAGATTAACAAAGACCAGAAATCCAAATTGCCCGCCGGGCAGGTTGGTGAGCAGCCCTTCAATCCATTCCTTGCCACCAACACCCTGGAACACGAGGGAGAAGACGCGCGAACCGATGAGGATCAATATAACCATGGTGGTGATCCGCATGGTGGTTTGCATGCCCTGGTAGGTGAGCGCAAAGGTGAGCTTGCCATTGAGTTTGGCGAGGACAAATGCCCCTATGACGCCCATGGCTCCGGCTTCGGTTGCTGTTGCAAAGCCCATAAAAATGGTGCCCAAAACAATGAATATGAGAATGAGGGAAGGCACCATTCCTCTGATGCAACGCTTTGCCAGGGGCCAGCCGCGCAAGGTGCGTGCTTCAGGGGGCAGGGCTGGAACGGATTTGGGATAGAGAATTGAAACAATGAAAACCCAAGCGATGAACAGCAAGACTTGCACAAAGCTGGGGCCCATGGCCCCTAGATACATTTGCCCAACATCAACACCCATCTGATCGGCTAAAACCACCAGCACAAGGGAAGGGGGGATGAGCTGGGTGATGGTGCCGGATGCCGCGATCACTCCGGTGGCATGGCGGACATTGTAGCCATATTTCAGCATGATCGGCAGAGAGATGAGACCCATTGCAATGACCGAAGCCGCTACCGTGCCGGTGATGGCACCGAGCACTGCACCCACCAAGATAACCGCATAAGACAGGCCGCCACGCACGCTGCCAAAAAGTTGGCCAAAGCCTTCGAGCAAATCTTCAGCCAGTCCCGATCTTTCGAGGATGGTTCCCATCAAGGTGAAGAATGGAATAGCGAGCAAGAGATCATTGCGTACGATCGCTTCCAGTTGAAATACGATGTTGCCAAGGAAATCAGGCTGGATGAGACCAAGCTCAATGCCGAGCACTCCAAAGGCTAAGCCTACGGCTGCGAGTGAGAAGGCCGCGTGATAACCACAAATCATGAACAAGATGAGGCCAGCAAACATAAGTGGCGCCATATTGTGCGAAAGCATGGCGATCATTGCAGCGGTTTCTCATAAGCATGTTCGCGGCGATAATCTGTAGTCATGGCCGCGATACATTTTATGATCTCAGACAAAGCTTGCAGCAGGAGCAAAGCAAAACCCAGAGGCAGAAACATTTTTACGGGCCAGCGTGGCAGGCCACCCGCATTTTGCGAAAGTTCATCGCCAGTCCAAGCTTCAAGAAACCACGGCCAACTGAAATATAACATGACCAAACAGAATGGCGTTAAGAAGAATAATCCACCGAGAAGATCAATCCACAGCCGCGTGCGGTCACTCACCCATGTATAGAGAATATCAACGCGCACATGTTCATTGACCTTTAAAGTCCATCCGGCCCCCAGCATAACCATGCCGGCAAACATGACGAGTTGCAGATCACGCAGGGTGTTTGAGTTGTCCCGGTAGAGGGTGAAGAGCCAATCAAAGACCTCGCCTACAACTCCAAATTTTCCACTCAGAGAAACCAGCGAACCCAATCCATAACGCAGCATCGCATCCAAGGCGCAGACCAAAGCCGCCAGCAAGACGAGCCAATTGGCAGCTATGCCTGCAACATAGTTCAAGCTATCTATGCGGCGGCTAAGGCTGAGCAAGAATTTAATCAATGGCCTGCGTACTCCACCAACCTATGCACCTTCACGCCTTTGCCGCGCAGCTTTTCTGCGCCTCCTAAATCGGGCAGGTCGATCACGAAGGCGGCTGAGATGATATCGCCGCCGGATTTTCGAATGAGGTCGATGGCAGCGCCTGCGGTGCCACCTGTGGCGATGAGATCATCTATCAGCAGAATGCGGTCGCCTTTCTTTATGGCATCGGCATGGATTTCGATGGTGTCTACACCATATTCCAGCGTGTAGTCTTGGCCGATGGTTTTGGCGGGGAGTTTGCCCTTTTTGCGGATGGGGATGAAGCCTCTTCCCAATGTGTGAGCAACAGCACCGCCCAGAATGAAGCCGCGCGCTTCAATGCCTGCGACAAAATCAAACTGACCATGCAAAAATGGCCAAGCCAGTTCATCGACAGCAGCGCGGAAGGCGTGTTGATTCGACAGCAGCGTGGTGATGTCACGGAACATGATGCCGGGTTTAGGATAATCTGGGATGTTTCTGATGTAGCGGGAAATATCAAAGCCGTTGCGTAAATCCATTAGGGCCACCTTACTTCTGGAGGGAGAGACGACAAGATGCTTTCCACATTGCCGCCGGTTTTCAAACCGAAAATTGTGCCGCGGTCATAAAGCAGATTGAATTCAACATAGCGGCCACGGCGGATGAGCTGTTCCTGCCGATCTTCATCCGTGTACAGAGTCTTCATATTGGCACGGACAATTTGTGGGTAAATATTTTTAAACGCTGTTCCAACATCGCGCACAAAGGCGAAATCAGTTTCGAGGTCGCCGCTGTTGAGATTGTCAAAAAATATGCCCCCAATGCCGCGGGGTTCATTGCGGTGAGGCAGGTGGAAATAATCATCGCACCATTTTTTGTAGCGCTCATAATCGGCCACCGCATGGGCATCACACGGAGCTTTCATGGCGGCATGGAAGGCCTTTGTATCGGGGTCTTGCTGGTTGCGCCTGCGCATCAGGAGCGGGGTTAAATCAGCTCCGCCACCAAACCAGGCTTTGCTGGTGATCACATATCTGGTGTTCATATGAACGGCGGGAATATTTGGATTGCGGGGGTGAACGATCAGTGAAATGCCTGAGGCCCAGAAGCGTGGGTCATCCTCAGCACCGGGCATCTGCTTTCTAAATTCCGGTGAGAATTCGCCATGGACCGTTGAGCAGTGCACACCAGCTTTTTCAAACACCTGACCCTGCAACATAGACATCACGCCGCCGCCACCTTCGCCAGCGCGTGTCCAGGGGGTTTTTACAAATTTCTGGCCTGGTTGGCCGGGCGCCACCTCAGCCTCCAGCGTTTCAAGTTCTTGTACAATCTCGTCTCGTAGCAATTCAAACCATTGTTTGGCTTTGGTTTTCATTGTGATCACATGTTCCATCATTACATTTTTACCAAACCGGTTAGTTTCTGTTCAGGCTGTTTCAAAACTGCATTTTAAATCTTGGCGCTTAGGTAGTTCCCTGTGGGTACGATATTCTGAGGGTTTACCACAATGAATTTCAAACGGTTTTTGAAAAATAGCAACGGCAATATGGCTGTAATCCTCTCGTTGTCTGCCGTGCCCCTGCTTTTAGCTGGCGGGGCTGCGACTGATTTGTTGCGCGCCAATAATGCCAACACAGTGCTCCAGGCGGCAACGGATACTGCGGCCTTGGCCGGAGCGGCAGGCAAGAATCATTCAATGAGCAATGCGGACTTGGTCAAAGTGGTGAATGATTATCTGAAAGATAATCACGCGACCAATATTCTAAAATCGATCTCGATTCAGAAATCTGGTTATGACACGAAGACTGGAATTTTTAGCGTTCAGCTGACGGGCAAGATTCAAACGACATTTATGGCTCTTGCTGGTTTTCCAACTATGGATACGGTTGGCTATTCTGAAGTGGAACTTGGTTCGGGGGCCTTGGAGCTTGCCATGGTGCTCGACACCACAGGCTCGATGAACAGTGAAGGCCGTCTGGGCGCTTTGAAAATTGCCGCCACAGATTTGGTTGATAAATTGCTGAAAGATAAATTGCCCAGTTCCTACATAAAAGTGGGCATTGTGCCCTTTGCTGAATATGCAAATGTGGGTGTTGCTAACCGCACCAAGCTTTGGATTGATGTGCCTGCTGATACACAGAAAAATGAGTGCAAGAATACGTATCCAAATAAGATCCAGACGAACTGCCACATGGAAACTGTAAAGGGCTCAAATGATGGCGTGCCCGTTACCTCTCAGCGGAAGGTTTGCGACACCAACTTAGGTGCAGCTGTGCAACAATGCACGAAGGTTGATCATAAATGGTATGGTGTTGTGGGTTCGCGCAGCGGTGTGCTTGATAGCAAGATTGTGGGCGCAGGTGCGAAATATCCGGGTCTTATCGATATTGGCGGCCCGCAGGCGATCACTGAAATGACCGATAATATGGCAAGTTTGAAAACCAGTATTTCGACATTGACGGCTAATTCAGCGACTTATATTCCGTCTGGACTTCTGTGGGGCTGGGAATTGCTTAATTCTACAGACGCCTTTGGCGGCGTGAAAACCGCAGCTGAAATGGCCACTCTTAAAGGCACTAAAGCTTTGGTTTTGATGACCGATGGCGATAATACGCGCTCGGCTGCCTATCCCTATCACACGGGAAGCGATACCGCTGCCGCTGACCAGAAGACCAACGAACTTTGCGCCAATATCAAGAGTGACGGGATTAGCATTTATACGGTGGCCTTTAAGGTTGAAAAGGCTTCATCAAAGCAAATGCTGCTGGACTGTGCTTCATCGCCAAGCCAGGCTTTTGATGCCCAGGACAATGGTGCCTTGTTAGCTGCCTTTGGTGACATTGCGCGTCAATTGGCGCAGCTGCGTTTAACGAAGTAAACCAGAGTCAAATCCACCGAGCTGTCGCAAGGCTTCTGCGGCAACAATGCCAGTGGTAACCGCCACATTAAAAGACCGCATGTTTTGCGCCATGGGGACACGCACCTGATGTTTGATCGCTTGATGAACATGGTCGGGAACGCCAGCCGATTCCCGGCCGAGAAGCAGAATATCATTGGCCCTGAATTGAAATTGCACATGGCTCTGGCTGGCCTTGGTCGATAACAGCACAAGGCGCTTTGGTGCGGTCTCCAGCATAAAAGTTTCCCAACTGGCAGACCGGTGCAAATCCACATGGTTGAGATAATCCATGCCCGCCCGACGGAACGAGGAATCAGTCCATACAAAGCCCGCTGGCTCAATGATTGTGAGTTTCAGGCCGAAACAGGCGCATAGCCTTGCGATCGTTGCCGCATTGGGGGCGATATCGGGCTGGTACAGGGCAATTTCGATCATGATTCTCGCATTTTACACTTGTTTTGGGAGATTGCGCATCTGCGACATCCTATGGCTAGACTTTAGCTTTCGCCAATGTCAAAAACGCCTCGTATTTGGGTGGGTGGCTGGTTTGAGAGAATCGTGGTCGCACGCCTTTTTGTTAGACGAAGGATGAGGCACCGTGTCCACAGCAGTACATGCAGACGTAAATAGGCGCGATTTTCTAATGATCGCTACTGGCGCAGTAGCAGGGGTGGGGGCCGCTCTCGTTGCCTGGCCTTTTATCAGCCAAATGAACCCCGATGCTTCAGTTTTGGCGCTGGCTTCAATAGAAGTGGATTTGGCGCCCATTGCGGAAGGCCAAGCTGTCACGGTGAAGTGGCGCGGCAATCCTTTGATCATCCGCCACCGTAGCAAAGCTGATATTGATACTGCCAAGGCTGTAAAAGTTTCAGATCTGATTGATAGCGCTTCGCGCAATGCAAATGTCAAAGGTAATGCTGATGCAACCGATGACAACCGTGTGGTTGGCGGCAAAGAACAATATCTCGTGATGCTCGGTGTGTGCACCCATTTGGGTTGCGTGCCGCAGGGTGACCAAGGCGACTTTGGCGTTGTCACTGGAAACTCCACCACTGGCGGCTGGCTGTGCCCTTGTCATGGCTCACAATATGATACGGCAGGCCGGGTTCGCAAAGGCCCAGCCCCGGAGAACCTGCCAGTGCCTCCTTACGTCTATCTCACCGACACTAAAATCCGCGTCGGCTAATTAGGAACAAAAAACATGAGCGGACCTTCAAAATATCAGCCGAGCAGCGCCGTTGGAAAATGGTTCCATGAGCGCCTTCCCATCGTGGCCTTTGCGAAGGACCATGCGTTGGATTTTCCAACACCAAAGAATTTGAACTATTGGTGGACCTTTGGCGGCATTCTGGCTGTCATGCTGGTTGTCCAGATTCTCACCGGCATTGTTTTGGTGATGCATTACACTCCGCAGACAGATTTAGCCTTCAACTCCGTTGAGCATATTATGCGCGATGTGAATTATGGCTGGTTGCTGCGTTATATGCATATGAATGGTGCTTCGATGTTCTTCGTCGCCGTTTACATTCATATGTTCCGCGGCATGTATTTTGGTTCTTATAAAGCGCCGCGCGAAGTTCTGTGGATGATCGGCGTGATCATCTATCTCATCATGATGGCGACAGCATTCATGGGCTATGTTTTGCCTTGGGGCCAAATGAGCTTCTGGGGAGCTAAGGTTATTACCAATCTGTTCTCAGCCATTCCATTCGTTGGCGATTTTGTGACGACTTGGCTGTGGGGAGGTTATTCCGTTGATAACCCAACGCTCAACCGTTTCTTCTCATTGCATTATCTTTTGCCATTCGTTTTGGCCGCCATTGTGTTCTTGCATATTTGGGCCTTGCATGTGGTTGGTAATAACAACCCGACTGGCATTAACGTGAAGGGGCCACAGGATACGTTACCGTTTCACCCCTATTACACGATGAAAGATGGTTTCGCGATTGTTGTGTTCCTCATCGTCTACGGTCTGTTCGTGTTTTACGGCCCGAACTATATGGGCGATGCGGTGAATTATGTTCCGGCCAATCCGCTGGTGACACCGGCGCATATTAAGCCTGAATGGTATTATCTGCCATTCTACGCAATCTTGCGCGCTGTGCCTGATAAGCTTTTGGGTGTGATTGCGATGTTCAGTTCAATCCTGATTTTGTTGGCCTTGCCTTGGCTTGACACCTCTAGGGTTCGTTCGGGAACCTATCGCCCGATCTTCAAAGGTTTCTTCTGGGTGTTTGTGGTGGTTTGCATTGGCCTTGGCTTCATTGGCTCCAAGCCACCTGAAGGATCCTATGTGTTGTGGGGCCGGATTTTGGCATTCTATTATTTCTTCCACTTCATCGTGATCTTGCCACTGCTCGGTTTGCTGGAAACACCAAAGCCTTTGCCCGCATCGATTTCCGATGACGTGCTGGCCAAGCAGAAATGATCAGGAGACAGAACATGAAAAAATTTACAATGCTCCTGATTGCTGGTCTGGTTTCATTCACAGGCGCTTCATTTGCCGCTGAAAATGCCACGCCTGCCAAGCCGATTTCCTTTAGCTTTGAAGGGCCATTTGGAACTTTTGACAAAGCGCAGTTGCAGCGCGGCTATAAGGTTTACAAAGAGGTGTGTTCGAATTGCCATTCGATGCGATTGGTGGCCTTCCGCAACCTTGCGGATCATGGTGGCCCCGGTTTTACTGAAGAACAAGTGAAAGCACTGGCCGCAACATTCACAGTGAAAGATGGCCCAGACGCTGAAGGCAATATGTTTGATCGCCCCGGTTTGGCGTCAGACCGTTTCCCATCGCCTTTTCCCAATGAACAAGCTGCTGCGGCGGCCAATGGGGGAGCAGCGCCTCCTGATTTGAGCTTGATCACCAAAGCCCGCGAAGGCTGGCATGGCACGTTTAATCAATTGTGGAGCAATATTGGTGGTCCGCAATATGTTTATTCATTGTTGACAGGTTATGAAGAGCCTTCGGAAGAAATTAAAAAAGAAACTCCCGAAGGCAAGCATTACAATCCCTATTTTGTGAGTGGTCATTTCATCTCCATGCCGCCTCCTTTGGCCGATGGTCAGGTGACGTTTGATGATGGCGCGCCAAATAAAGTGGACGATATGGCGCGTGACGTTTCGGCTTTCCTCGCCTGGACGGCCGAACCAAAAATGGAAGAGCGCAAGCAGCTTGGGTTTATGGTGCTGATCTTCTTATCGGTGTTTGCTGGCTTGATGTATTTTGTGAAAAAGAAAATCTGGCGCGACGCACACTAAGCATCGAAGCAATGTTATAAAAACAATCACTCTCAGCTGTGCTGGGGGTGATTTTTTTGTGTAAAATGCCCTCAAACAGCCATTCTCTAAATTTTTAAATATGTTCTTGCGGTTTTCTCAAATCCTTTCTGTGACTATGCAAAGGGGAGAGCAAGTATGAGATTTAGAGTGTCCACCTGGCGACAGGTTTTTGCGATCAGTACGCTGATGACTGCACTTGCAGTGGCGGTGCCGTT